>CAIQPV010000715.1 GCA_903873725.1 uncultured Nitrosomonadales bacterium | reverse complement strand
CTGATTTAAATTTTTACTCGCAGGCATAAAAAATGTAATAATTTGGATGCACCGTAACGGACATTGGCGACTGTCCGGGACCGGCCAGGAACGGACGACCACGAGCGTCCGTTCCTGTGCATCCAAAATATCGTGGTTTATAGCTACTTTAGGCTGCCGCCATCTTCAAACTCTTTTTTTCCAGTCCGCATAAAACCATTCGTAATACCTGCCACAACCCCTACGAATTTGCTAGGCATGGTTATTTCCTCATCTGATTTGCCACAAAGCTCAGCTGACATATTCCGTTGACTTGTTGTAGGTTGGCGCTGAATGAAATGAAGCCCAACATTTGCGACTCGATATTGTTCGGCTTCGTGCCTCAGCACCAACCTACTCAATAAAATTAATCATTCTTTGAGAATAATACGGCAAGTTCGTTACGCTTCAATTTTCCAGTTTCGGTACGGGGCAGAGCCGCTATTGTGAAATACCTGAGCGGTGAAAGCGGGCCAAGTTTCGCAAGCGCATAGGCCTGAATCATGTCGATTTGTGCAGGATTGTTCAGCACCAGAGCAACTGCCGGAACTTCATATTCTGCAACTTCCATTGAAATAAAAGCACCGGCGTCGATGACTGCCGGATGAGCGGCCAGTGTAGCCTCGATATCTTCAGGATTGATTATCATGCCGCCGAGGTTGATTTGTTCGTCAATTCGTCCGTCAATGTAAAGCAAACCTTCGGCATCAAAATGACCGAGATCGCCGGGATAAAACCATCCGTTACGAAAGTAACGTCGGCTACGCTCTTCGTCACCGTAATAGCCCTTGACTTGATGAGTTGAGCGAACACGTAATTGCCCGGTGATTCCGGCCGGAAGCAAATTGTTTTCGGAATCCACCACCTCTACTGTCGCCCATTCACATACCTTGCCTGCCGTATTGGGGAAAGCCACCAGCATCTCCGGCGTGGCATAAGTCACCATACCAGATTCCGTTGAACCATACGATGCGTAAACATTTTGACTCAGCCTGGTTGTTACTGCGTGCAACAACGCTTTCCTGATATGTCCACCGCCAACCCTTAAGCAAACAAGGTCAGGGCAGGTAATGCCGTTTAAATCCGCACGATCTGCAATATCTCTCACTTGAAAAGGGGAAAAATAGGCATGAGTCACCCGATGCTTAACCAAGCTGTCCGAAACATCTTCCGCAGCCAGAGAAGCTGGAAAAACCAGGACTGCCCCCCTTGCCAACGCACTCATCGCTGGACGAAAACCAACGATGAAATTAATATCCATGGAAATTACGCGGGACGATGACGTTGCGCCGGCCTCGGTCGTCTGGTTGCGCAGCGCCACCAATCCATGAGTGAGCACCATCCCCTTTGGGTCGCCCGAAGTGCCGGATGAAATAGCAATCCGCATTGGCGTATCATCGGTTGCAGGATGGATGAAATCATCTCCTTGGACTCCAGCTTCAAAAGATATTTTGTCCAATCCGATAAAATCCAGCCCCTCAAGGGCGAACTCATTGCGCCCCGACACCACACAGCTTGCGCCGAAACGCTTGGCTGCCAGCAAGCGCCGCTCCATAGGGACAGCCTGATGCAGCGGCAGCGATACCGCGCCCACTTGAGCCAGCGCCAGAAGAGTCATCAGATGAAGGGGGATTTGCGCCATGGACACGCCCACGACTTGCCCCGGTTCTACTCCCTGGCTTCGCAGATGGTGAGACAGAATGCTCACCAATCGACTTAATTCGGCATACGTAATGGTTTGCTGATGGGTGATAATCGCCACACTCGACGGTCGCAGCAGCGCCTGTTCGTAAACCAGGGAGGCGACGTTAGCGTTCATCATCAGACTTTTCTTTTCCAATCCGCATAAAACCACTCGTAATACCAGCCACAGGCGCGTTCGATTTGCTCCTGAATGCGCGGTGGAATATCGTGCTTCTTGGGGGGCGAAACTTTCGCCTGCTGGCGGTGCAGATACTTGTGCCGGTAATGACTGTCACTTTCGTGCGGATGTACGGTCAGTTTTTTCGGCTCAATCTTGTGCGGCGACACGCCCAGCCATTTGAACGCCCGCGCCATCGTCTCCGCCGGTTGCGTAATCAAGTCCTCGAATTTCACAAAATAAAGATGATCTTTTACCGCTTGCGGCAATTCCTGAACAGACCGGATTGACGATAAAGGTGCGCCGATGGACTTGTCATGCGCGAACAATTGGTCTGCCCGCCCAAATCGGTCGAAATCGGCCAGATGGTCGATGAAATCCAGAAGGATCGTATTTTGGTGCTGAGCTTCAATGGAGCCATATATCTGCCCCAACTCCCTGATTGGCACCAGCAGCTTGGCTTCCGGGTCAAGATGGAGCAAAAACTCGATGCAATGCAGCCACGCACGGTTTTTATCAACCACCACGGGCTTATTGTTTCCGGCATACCAGCCATGCAGAAATCCTTGCATAGCAGTCTTAAGGTGGGCATAACTTGTGTCGAACTGCACATCAAGCTGTGAAAGCATGAACTGATCATCGCTGATACTCCTGCGTGTCATCAGCAAGGAATTGCACAAGGGCGAGCTGTGCCCCTCGCAATGAATTTCAGGATGTTCGGCAAGCATCTGGCACAACAGTGTCGAGCCTGAACGCGGCAGGCCGGCAACGCCGACAAAACGTGAATTCATTTTTTTACCCAGGTTAGCTATACAATAAAAAATTTCACCATTTTTGGAGCACGCCCATCATCAATTCCGAAAACAGCGCAAACCAAAATAACCACTTTAACCAAGAAACCGAATTGCCATGCAACTCAACCACATGATGTTGCGGAGCGCTCTCGTGACTTTCAAGCAACTCGGCATTTTCTGCGACAAGGATTGCCTCTATCTCCTCATCGGTCAATGGAGTTTCTTCAGGATTGGGCGCTTTTATCATGTTTCATTTGTTAAAAATGGTACTTGGCTGCGACAAACGTATCTCTGAATCTTGAATAATGACCGGCTCTGGAGCCGGTTGAAAAAGTGCTGGCACTCCACCGCAGGCACCAAAGAGTCGAGCCATTTTAAAAAAAACACTGTCTTCGTTCAATGCGTGTGCGTCTTTTGCTGCTGCCAGCAAAATGAAGTCGGCCAGCAGGCGAATGTTCATCCGATGCTTGTCGAGCCCGATCTTGTCGAGCGATTGAGGATCGAGTTTATGTCCGGCGGTCTGCCCTTCGACCAAGGTATCCGATAGCACCACCGAATCAGGGCTTTCCTCAAGCCAACGCCGCACCAAAGCAGCATCATCCGAGATCACGCAAGCCACGGGCGCTGCCTGGCGCACCGCCTGCCAACGTTCTTCCGACAAAGGACGATCAGTTCCGCGTAAATGTACAACCGGCAGGTTCGGCGGAGCTTTTTCCAGCAACGGTTTGATTTCACCAGCCGCTTCTACGTTCAAGCGCAAGTGTTTTGGCAACAGGTCGAAGTCGAATGCTCGAAAACCAACACCGGGATGCACCCACACAGTTTCGTAATGTTTTCCCTCTTGCGGGTCAAACACCAGTTCATCCTTGAGTTTGTGAACCCATTCGTCCACCGGCAAACCGAGTCCGCGTCGCCAGAAAGGGGGAAACACCTCCAGTTCACGCGGTATCTGCTCAGCGGAGGTGATATAGGGTAAGTCGACCAGATCAAAGTAACGGTAAAAACCGCCTTCTCCGTGCGACCAGATGCGGTCATCCCAATCAACGCAGAGAATGCGGTTGTAGTTCAAGGCTAAATTAACGCAATGCGAGAGGCACTGCAATCTGTCACAAAATCCTTCCCATCCTTTGCTAATCAAGTAACGGTTCATTGCGATTAACCTCGTACATCAATATAGAGCGGCCAAGCATAATATCTTATTCATTGCGCTCTGAAATAACAACCGTTGAGCTCACACCACCAATTGTCACCACAACTTGAAACGGGAAAGCACCATCCGGTACTGCGGATGCAACAAATGTTTTGGTCTCCGAATTAAAGCTCAGCCAACTCGGCAGAGGTCCGCCGGTGATGGTGCTGACTAGGATCGGCACATTCGCTGATGCCTGGTCTGCAACTTGTGCCGGAAGCGGGAAGGTGAAGCCGCTGCCAGCCGTTGCCATTTCCTTTGGTACAGAAACTGTGATGACACCGTCTTGCTGTGCAGACGGCTGACGTACCAGAGAAACTGAAACTCCACCGCTGCCCGCTGTTCCAGTTGTTCCCGTGGTGCTGTTGCTACTTCCTCCGTCGCCTGAAGTAGGCACCGTTCCAACTGATGGTTGAGAAGTCGAAGGCGGCTGACCTCCAGAAGCTCCTCCGCTCGACGAACTAGAACCGCCACTAGGAACGCCTCCTGACGATGAAGCTCCACCAGAACTGCTACTGCCACTTGATGTTGGAGAACCCGTTCCGCTAGGAGTTGGCGGAGTTGGAGGTGGCAACGTTGCTGGTGGCGCTGGGGGAGGAGGTGGCACAAATGGGTTGCTTCCACTACCCGTTCCGCTACCTGTGCCTGTGCCGGTTCCTGTTCCAGTGCCTGTTCCCGTACCCGTACCTGTGCCAGTGCCTGTGCCGGTTCCTGTTCCGGTTCCTGTCCCAGTGCCGGTTCCGGTTCCAGTCCCCGTACCTGTGCCGGTTCCTGTCCCAGTACCGGTTCCTGTCCCAGTGCCGGTTCCTGTCCCAGTGCCAGTTCCTGTGCCAGTTCCACT
>CAIQPV010000714.1 GCA_903873725.1 uncultured Nitrosomonadales bacterium | reverse complement strand
GTCGTGTTTGACCGTGACGACCATGAAAGCTATCACATTGCTTTAGATAAGATGGCTGCATTGAATGGCAAATTGCGTAACGACGCAAAACAGAAAGTTGTGTTTCAGGCAGTGGCCTCCGTGCCGTGCTTCGAGCTATGGCTGTTGCTGCATTTCGAGAATGTGCTTGCGCCATTGCATCGCACTGATGTGTACCAACGCTTGCGCCAATATCTGCCGAACTACGACAAAGGGCAGGCGGGGCACTACGCGCAAACATGCCAACACCTGGCAGTAGCCACCGAACGAACCGTACATCTGGCCCAAATGACCACGGCACATAACGGCGTTGAGCTCTATACCGATATGCACCTCTTGGTGCATTTGCTCTCCACGCTTAAATCCAAAATTCAGTAAGATCACTATACAGAAGATCGAAGTCTCCACTTTCATGAATTGCCACCTGAAAAAGGAGCATCAAGAAAGTAAAACGAGCATTTCCCAGTGTCCAGATTTGTCTGAAACTGGGGAACTAACCACAAGTTGATTTCTGAATGGCTTTGGAGGAACGTGAAGGGCGGAAGTGTATCGAAGCGCCACTTATGAATTTTCGGAAGCAGACATTCTAGCAGGCTACGGCGACAGTTTTTTCAGGAAGTTGCCAGCGTCCGGAAAGGCCGAGAAGTGTGAATTCATTGCGATAATTGGTCGGCAGTGGGCCGAAACCGACAATTCGCCAAGTTCCGAAAAAGTTCAATTTACAACCATCCGCAGAATTTTCAGAACCGGAAATGGACCATCGGTTCCGTCATTTATAGGGCGACGTGCCAAGAGCATTATGGGTTGTGGATTTTGAGCATAAAACGCAGCTATCCATTCACTACACGTAGTAACGTGCGTGTTCCTTGACGATCAAGTACCAAATTGGAAAGCTTGATCAGCCTACCGATGTCTGCTGACGCATAGTGCTCTGGGATTGATGCGGACTTGTGGCCCATTAGTGCGTTGCGGTCTTCTTGGGTAACTCCGGCGAGGCGTAAACGGCTGGAATATGTGTGGCGCAGGTCATGTATTCGGAGATTTGCAAAGCCTGGCATGACAGACTCCATAAATTTTTTCAGTTCATCTGTGATCAAAGTCCCGCGTTGGCCTTTTTGCAATAACTCCTTTGGGATGATCTTGCCGGAACTTGTATACAACGTCATCGCGGCCCTGATTCTAGCTTTGCCCCATGCTGAGTTATTCATTGTGCCGACTCGGTGATCCTCGAAAGTAAACACGAATTTGGATCCCTCTTTATCCTTGCTTTTCGTGCTGCGCTGTTGCTCTATAATTCTCCATGCCGCATCATTGAGTATCAGGACGTGCTTCACTGCTGTCTTGTAGTCATCTTCAGGAACGATGAACACGCTGCGCTTAACCTCCGGTATTGGCACCTCCCATTCCCATCGTAGTCCACAGATATTCTCATCTCTCAGTCCAGTGTTGATCGCAAAGAGCGCCATAGTTTGTAGATGAACCGGTAGCTCGGGAAGCAAAATGTCCTGATCTTCCCAGCTTATAGGATAAGGTTGGCGTCTATTTTCATTTTCCATTGTGATCAAGGGCGCTGCGGTGAGAAGCAACGGCTGCCCGTTGTCGTCTCGCCAAGCGCGCGCAGCGCGATTGAGTACGGTTCGAACAACCTCTAGCGTACGGTTAATGGTTGTAGGGCTAACGCCGTCAAGGCGACGCGCATCTTTGAATTCTTCCAGTGTGGCATCGTGGACATGACTGATTTTCATGGTGCCGATGTAGGGCAGAAGGAGTGTAATGTGGTGGGCCAGCAGTTCTGCGGTGCGCTTGTGCTTGGATTCGATCAAATAGAGTGCTGCGCAGTCTGCAAACAAAGGGCGAGCGTTCTTTCGACGATATTGTTCACCTTCGATGATCCGGATTTCTTCGGCGAGCCTACTGTCAGCTTCGTCTTGCGAGACTTTGCCGAGTCGGAGGAAAATTCGTTCACCTTTCCAGACCTTGTTGATGGTTCGTGTTCCATCTTTTTCGAGTGATATTCCGCGCGTTCTTGTTGTTGACATGAGTAATCTCCATGCACCGGTGGCTTGCCGTTGCTTTGTTTATAGTGCGTTGCCCAAGCATCCAAGTCAAGCCGGTCGAACGCAACGCCACGCGCGCCGATTGGAATTTCGGTTAAAGTAGGCCTCACTGCAGTATCAAACACGTCACGGCACATACCCAGGTAGGCAGGTGCGTCGCGGTGACGGATGAAGCGAGGATTGATGG
>CAIQPV010000713.1 GCA_903873725.1 uncultured Nitrosomonadales bacterium | reverse complement strand
CGGATTCCAGGTCAATCCTGTCAGCTTTTCTAAGCGGGAAGTGTGCTCGGATAACAACCTGCATTTCAGTCCCTCGACTTTTTCACCCATCTCGAACTTGATCGAACGGCACGCAATAATCTCTCCTTTGGTAGCCAGTTCTGACAAATGGATACGCACGTTGTCCAGCGCAATGCCGGTAAATCTCGCGATCTCTGTATCGAGGCGTTCACCGTGCATTTTCAGGTATTGCAGGATTTCATTCATAGACGTTGAGGAATATTATCTTCAAAGTGCGACCACGTTATTCATACTACTGTTTCGGCAATTTCTGTTGATCTGTTTCCTGTTTTTTGGCGGCTTTCTCTTCCACTGGTGTGGGGCCGCTGTCGAACGAAAGATTCTTCACTGAAGAGAGCGAGGCCGGTTCGCCCCGTTTGCTCTTCAGCTTGATGTTCAGGCGTAATTCATTGGCCGAATCGGCGTTGCGTATCGCCTCCTCGTAGGAGATATGGCCTTCGTCATACAGGTCAAACAACGACGAGTCGAGAGTTTGCATACCCAGTTCTTTCGACTTCACCATCAGTCCCCTGATTTCGTGAAACTCGCCTTTGAAAATCCGTTCGGCAATGGAAGGGGTGTTCAGCAGAATTTCAATCGCGGCCTTGCGTCCCTTGCCGTCCATCGTGCGTACCAGGCGTTGCGAAACGATGGCGCGCAAATTCGCTGAAATATCCATCAGCAGTTGGCTGCGGCGTTCTTCCGGAAAAAAGTTGATGATCCGGTCTATAGCCTGGCTGGCAGTGTTGGCATGCAGTGTGCCCAGGCACAGGTGGCCTGTTTCGGAAAAGGCGATGGCGTGTTCCATGGTCTCGGTATCGCGTATCTCGCCGATCAGAATGACGTCGGGCGCCTGGCGCAACGCATTTCTTAGCGCATGATGCCAGCTAAGCGTATCCACCCCGACTTCGCGGTGCGTGATCAGGGAAAGCTTCGATTGATGCACATATTCCACCGGGTCTTCGACAGTGATGACATGCCCCCTGGATGTGTGGTTGCGGTGATTGATCATGGCCGCCAGCGTGGTCGATTTCCCGGCCCCCGTGCCGCCGGCGACCAGCACCAGGCCGCGCTTGTTCATGACCACGTCCTTGAGAATCCCGGGCAACTCAAGTTTCTCGATGCTCGGGATTTCTGCGGCAATCGTCCGCATCACCATGCCCACATGTTGTTGCTGAACAAACACGCTCACCCGGAAACGCGGGCCGTTGGGTAACGATACCGCAAAGTTGCATTCCAGCTCCTTGGCAAATTCCCTGCGCTGGACCTCGTTCATCATGGCATGGGCCAGCTTGCGGGTAATGTCGCCGTTGAGGTTCTTGTTGGACATGGGCTGCATTTCGCCATGAACCTTCATGCTGGGAGGAAAATCATGGGCGATGAACAAATCAGACCCGCCGGCTTTGCTCATCTGCATCAATAAATTGTGGATGTATATCTTGGATTGTTCGTCGATAAGTGATG
>CAIQPV010000712.1 GCA_903873725.1 uncultured Nitrosomonadales bacterium | reverse complement strand
TTGCGACGAGCCAGACTTAACCGATGAATGGCAGCAAAGTCTGGAATTGATTTTACCGCATCAAGTAATATTGACTTTCACATCGTAGTGAATAACGCTACGATATGCATATGAAAAATAGCTCCAAACCCTATCAAACTGGCGTAGCCGCAAATTTTATCAATGAAAAACTTGCTGGTGGATTTGCCTCTTTTTCGCTTGATGAGCTTATTGCAAAAACAGGTCTTTCCGTTATTGCAGCTAAAAACCAGTTACTGCGTCTCGGGGACAGAGTTACAAGAGTTTCACCACGTCATCAGTATTTTCTGATTATTACTCCAGAGCATCGCAGCTTCGGCGCCCCACCAGTTGATTGGTGGTTAGGTGACTACATGCAATGGCTTGGGCACCCGTATTACCTTGGGCTTCAATCAGCAGCAATGACCTTCGGTTCAAGCCAGCAGGCCATCCAAGAAACACAAGTCATGACCGACATCCCGCGTCGCGAGATCATCATAGGGCGAATCCGCATCAGGTTTTTCATGAAAACCGGCATCGAAAAATCGCTTGTCCAGCAGCTTCCCGGAGCTTACGCTCCGTTGAAGGTGAGCACACCGGAAACCACGTCTTTCGATCTTGTCCGGTATGCGCACTATCTCGGGGGCATTGAGCGTGCAGCCGAGACAATTTTGCCCATGCTGCCTTCGCTCAAGGCGAAGGCATTCAAGCAGGTACTTGATGCTGAAAGAGAGATTACAACGGCGCAGAGATTTGGCTATATTCTTGAAGCAATGGGTGCAGCCAGCCTTGCACAAGAGGTTCGTGACTGGCTACCGGCTAAGCTCCCAAATATCCTGCTCTCAGTTCATGTGGATGGCGATAAGTTAGCGACAGCAAACCCTACCTGGTGTGTAATCAATAATGCAGGGTACTCCCTATGAATCAGCTAACTCGCCGCGACGTTATTGCGCACCAAAATATCGTCCCTGGCCGAACCAGAAACAAGTCGAGCAGGAACTTTTGCTGTGCCAGTCCATGATTGCGCTGTTCAGCGATGATTTCCTGAAGACGCAGATTGCTATACGTGGGGGTACACCGCTGCATAAGGGAACGCCCCCAGACTTGGAACACCCGCAATAAGATTGCAGCCGTCCGGAAACCCGCTGCTCACTCTCGCGTGGATACCTTCGCGAGCCCCCCGTTATTAATCCTCTGCGCCATAGAGATTCTCTGTAATCTGCTTTGCCAGGCTTGGGCTTCTGGCTGCAATGTAGCGAAGATTGCTCTCCTTGGTCTTCATCGCGCTCAGTACCCGCTTGCATTTCCCGATCTCGTTGAAAATCTTGGCACGCATATCAAACAGGTTGGCAAGTGTCGCAAGAATTTCAACAGTAGGCGCATGATTGATAGCAAAGTTGTGGCTCGACTTGGCTTTCCTCATGATATTTTTTTTATCCAATAACTTGCCAGAGAGTCGGCCCACTCTGTTTCGGTACAGCACCATAAATACGGGCGTGGTTCCACCAATACGGCCTCGCGATCCTGTTTTCCACCATCGTACAAGTATCTTGCCCGCTGCACCGGGTTGAGAGTCGTTCAGCAGCTTTCCGTACTCGATAATGTTTCTGTCAATGACCGATAGGCGATTTATAAGCTCGGCATTAAACGTCAGGACAAATCCGCTAATTTCATCGGCACATTCTTTACTGTGCTCACCACCCGGATCGGCACCGTACCCGCTTTCGGCTGTGTGGCTTCTGGCTTGGGCTTCTGGCTGAACTGACTGCCTGGTTTGCGCTTCGTGCTCGGTTACCGTGCCCGGCTTTGGCCTTTGGCTTCTGGCTTGATCACTGTAAATGAGTTTGGATTTGTCAGGTTTTTTCATGCAGGTTTTGGATGTTTCCGGCGTTGTATTTTGGAGGCCAGCCGATTCAATAATGCAACCTTCGATTCACTTATTGAAGTTATGTCGATATTGCATTCGTCTAACAGCCTGAGAGAACATATTCTCCATTATGATTACAAATAATACAAGTGCGCGTATGTGTAATTTTAATTACATTTCTTTAATATATTATATATAATCGCAATAGGATAATACATAATAGCTTATGGGTTACCCATCACCCATTTCGGATTTGGGCTGTTTAATCCAGTAGCGACGTTGCAAGGGGTTTATTTAAGTGGGCAAATTACTTCGGAGAGGAGTTGTGTAATGGAAATTCGTTTGCAAGGTGCTGTCGGTTTCGATATCGGGCATTCATCGGTAAAAATTTCATGTTTTGTAAATGGTGCCAAGCACGACATCATCTTTCCATCGGTGGCGACACCGGCATTCACAATTTCAGATGAAAACGAGGAACGACGTGCTTCTGATGAAACGGTGGTGGTTAATGGGAAATCCTATTTTTTTGGCAAAACCGCACTTATTCAAGGCGGGCTGTCCTGTTCCACCGGTTTGTCTGAAAACTGGATTGAAACGCCCGAATACGAAGCTCTGATGAGGGGTGGGTTCAAGAAAATACGTGCGCTTGGCATTGAGCCAGATGACTGCGTCATTATTATGGGCTTGCCAACAAGTCTGCATTCCAGACAAAAGGCTGCGCTTAAACGCTTGGCCGGGGAATGCACAAAAGGACGTGTTCTGGTCATGCCGCAGTCGCTTGCACCTTACCACGGCATGATGCTGGATGAAATCGGAAATCCATCGTCGCGGCATAGCATGGAGTCTGAGGCTTGGGCCGTGGTTGAGGTCGGATATTTCACAACCGACATTATGCTGATGCAGGCGGGCGGAATGTGGGTCGAGAAAGCGGCTGGCTCAAGCCGTGGAGTGGCTTTGGCAGCCGATGCACTGATGCGATCGATGGGCGAAAAAGATGTCACGGTGGATATGAATGAGGCCGAGCAGGCCCTTCAAACGAAGACCATCAAGTATTTTGGCGAGAATCTGGATGTGTCCAAAGAGGTTGAGAATGCGACAAGCTCAATTGTTGCTGATGTTCTGGATAACTCAAAAAAGTTAATAGAGCCTCATGTCAGAAAACTGGATGGGGTAATTATTGCCGGTGGCGGCGCGCCTTTAGTGTTCGAAGAGATCAAGGCGAAGTGGCCGCATGCTGTGCTGGCAGACAATCATCGGTTTTCAGTTTCCGAGGGCATGCGGCGATATGCGCTGGTAACACTTCGTTTGGATGCGATGAGCTCTTTTAGTCGCTAAGGAGGCCGCCGTGGCTTGGGTTAGGGATGGCAGCGCACCGGACGAGGTAAAGGTCAGCTTTGTAATTTGCAAGGCTGATCATCCTGAATTGGTTGAATGGTTGTGGGGCTTGCCGTTTCGCAAACAGTCTTCTGTGATCCGCGATGTCTTGAGCGGGGCCGCCAAGATGGTTTCATCTAATGCAGAGCCGACGCGCCAAACAGTGATGGGGAAGCCGGCAAATATAGGCAAGGAGACGCCATCTGTTTCTTTGTCTGGAACGTCAGTGGTTGTTACGTCAAGTGAAACACCAACCCGCAGCACAACCATGACAGAAGCTACCGCAACGATTCTCAGAAACATGAGGAAGGACTTCTGATGCGGTTATTCATCGTTTCAAACCATTCCCTTGCTCTCACCATAGCTGATGTATTGCCAGGCATCCGGGAAGGTTCTGATGATCACATTGAAGTTGGGGACGATGTGGTGACTTGGTGCGATGGTCATTTGCTGAAACTTTGCGAGCCAGATTTCTACGACAGCCGCTGGGCAAAGTGGGATGCCTCGACACTGCCTATCAAGGTACCGTTTGAAAGATGGCAACTTACGCCGCAGGATGATCCGCTAGTAAAAAAGCGTCTAGCGACAATCGAATCCTTCATAAAAAAGGCTTCACTGGTTGTAACTGCCAGCAACCAAGGGCAGATGCGAGTTGCGGAGGTTATTGATTACTTCGGATACAGCGGCAAGGTGATGCGTTTGCGGTTAAGGGATAGGGATCTTCGATCTGCCAAAAATTTTGAGGCATCAATGTCGATGATTAACGACTCCAAGTGTCGGAATTTATATCTCGCTGAATTGTGTAGGTCAAGAGCTGATTGGCTGGTTGGAAAAAATATGTCACGAGCCGTCACCAAGCTGCTTGCGTGTGACAAACTTATTCCGATCGGACGCATTCAAACACCAATGCTTGCCTTGATTGTTCGTCGCTGCATAGACATTGAAAGCGCAACAGAAACACGTCAAGAATACTACAAGGAACGCACGCTGCTCCGCGAAATGCAGCGGTTTGCCAGATGTGAAACCTATGACATTACCGCTCTTAAAGCCAGGGGGTATATTAAAGTTTACAGCAGGTCGGATCCAATAAAAGACACAGCTCTGGGACGATCGCTAATTCTGGCATTACCAGAACAACTGACGGATATAGCAGTCGCGGCGGCATGGGAAGATGTGCTAGACCAAATCGTAGCAGGGAGTTATGCACCCGAAGAGTTTATGCGGCGGATCGATATTTTTGTTGGGAAGCGGCTTGATGAAATTAAAGCCTTATCCGGGAAGGTCGTTATTTCTCCGGGTACACCGGGGCCTCAGTCCCATCAAAAAATGTCGTCTTTGCAGCGCGTTCATACAGCAAACAAATCAGAAGCTTCAACGATGGGTCGGCATGTTTCCAAACCTTCTCATTAGGCGCGTATGCAGTCCACAGCGGATCCTTGCTCATCGCTGCCAACGCATATTGCATTTTCTCGTCTCTGGTTGGTTCGAAGATAAAGTCTTCAGGGTGCAACGCTCCGGCCAGCAGATAAACCTGGCCAACAGACAGGTTGAGATACTTGGCCGCGTTCACAAGTTGAGTCCTGTCCATCTTGTCAGTCGGACGTTCACCGCGTGCCAGAGCGAGCAAATACGGGTAGGAAATATCAAGACGTTCGGCAAGCTCAGTCAGCGATTCCTTGTTCGCGGCAGCTTGTTCCCAGAGTTTAGACATCAACGCGCCAACGGTTTTTTCTTCGCTGGTTGGCTTGGAGTGTATGTTTTTTTTGCGCGAACTCACGAGTTGTTTGGAAACTACCGCTTGTTTGGCAGCGGGTTTCGTTCGGGGGCTGGTAGTTTTTTTCGTTTTGGATTCAGTCATGAACACACCTTTTGAAGCTAGGGCACCTTAACAAAGTTTGCTACCTTTAAGTAGCTTTATTTAGTCGAACTTTTTAATGCTTTACGACGATGTTGTCAATACTTTTTATTATCAAAGGAGCTAATTATGCTTTCCGCTGATTCACGTAATCACTCAATAGGTTTTAAGTTTGTGAACGAAATGTTGAATATCAGCTATTTGTCAGGTTGGGTAAGAAAACCAACGAAAGATGGCTTTATGTTACAGCAAATTAATGGACTGGCGCACGCTATTTATATTACGGTCGAGCCAGGCACTCGCATTCCGAAAGAGACTACCCCTGTCACGGTTGTTGCCCATGTCTATGGGGCTAAGCGCGAAGATGGAAAAAGCGTTGTTGAGGTGCGCGCAATCGATATCAAGAAGCCATCGTCGCGTTCAATGCCAATTGAACTGGTTTGGAACAGCTCTTTGGCCGAGGGCTCTACAGCTGATGAATTCCAACCCTTCAAATCTGATGGTTCGTTCAAGGGCATGATCGCGGAGCAGATTGACGACTCTGAAAGTAGTGAAATCGCGGACATACTGCGGGTTCTTGAAGCTACCAAGGGAAGACTCAACACAAAGCTAGGTGAAAATGCCAATGTGGTGACGCTGGCGGGTTTTGTTGAAGGTGCAGCCATTGTTCGTGCCACCCATCTTGGTGGCAAGGAACAACAGGCATATATCTCGGTGCTGCTACGCCAACATCGGGATGCGTCTCGTGCGATTCCGATCAGGGTGTATGAAAAACCTGAAATGCTAGTCGGCATTTTGCGCACCATTCCAGTGGGCTATCCGGTTTCAATGGTTGGGCAGGTCAAAGTCAAGGTTATTCCAAATAA
>CAIQPV010000711.1 GCA_903873725.1 uncultured Nitrosomonadales bacterium | reverse complement strand
GTCGGGCTGGTGCCGGGTTTTGCGCCGCTGCCTTTGCAGGTTTCGCATTCGGCCATGGTTGGCACGCGAATCTGCGTCTCGGTGCCGCGCGCTGCTTGTTCCAGCGTGATCTCAAGGTTGTAACGCAAATCTGCGCCGCGATGCACATTGCTGCGTCCGCCACCCCCGCGTCCTCCGCCGAAGATGTCCCCGAAGATGTCTGAGAAATCAAAGCCCTGTGCACCCGCACCTGCAGCACCGAAGGGGCTGCCACCACCCATGCCGCCGGATTCAAATGCGGCGTGCCCATACTGGTCATAAGCAGCGCGCTTCTGTCCGTCACTCAATATCTCGTAAGCCTCTTTCGCTTCCTTGAAGTGTTCCTCAGCTTTCGGGTTATCCGGATTACGGTCTGGGTGGTGCTTCATCGCCAACTTGCGATAAGCTTTTTTTATTTCATCGTCCGGTGCGTCGCGGTTGACGCCCAGCACTTCGTAGTAGTCTTTTTTGGCCATAGTTGTTAGTAGTTAGTCGCTAGTCGTTAGTTGAAAAGCGAGTTGGTCGCTAGTGCACTGTAACACCTGTTTTTTTCGTAGGTTGGGTTAGCGGTTTCATCGCGTAACCCAACAGCCTTGAATGTTATCGATCTGAACATGTTGGGTTACGGCATAACACCTGCCTAACCCAACCTACAAAACCAGCAATGCGAAAAAAATAATATTCCAAGGTACTAGTTTGTTGTAGCTAGTCGTTAGTTTGAAAGCAACCCAGGGTTTACCTAACGACTAACGTCTAGCGACGAACGACTACTTCTTATCTTTAACTTCAGTAAACTCTGCATCCACCACATCGCCTTCATCCTTCTTCGGTTCAGCGTGATCACCGGCGTGCGCACCGCCGGGTTCACCACCCGCCTGCGCCTTGGCCTGTTCGGCAGCATACATTTTCTCGCCCAGCTTTTGTGCTGCGGTAGCCAGTGCTTCCGCCTTGGCATCAATGGCGGCTTTGTCATCGCCTTTCACGACTTCTTCGGCGTCTTTCATGGCTGATTCGATGGCGGTTTTTTCATCGGCACTCAAATGCTCACCATATTCCTTCAGCGACTTCTTGGTAGAGTGGATCAATGCATCCAGTTGATTGCGCGAGGTTACCAATTCCATGGCCTTGTGGTCTTCGTCGGCGTGCGCTTCTGCATCCTGCACCATGCGCTGAATTTCTGCTTCATTCAAACCGGAACTGGCCTGGATCTTGATCTTGTTTTCCTTGCCGGTGGCTTTGTCCTTCGCGCTGACGTGCAGAATACCGTTTGCGTCGATGTCGAAAGTCACTTCAATCTGCGGCATGCCGCGCGGTGCGGGCGGAATATCGGACAGATTGAATTGCCCCAGACTCTTGTTTCCGGAAGACATCTCACGTTCGCCTTGCAATACATGGATGGTCACCGCATTCTGGTTATCATCGGCGGTGGAGAATACCTGCGAAGCCTTGGTCGGGATGGTGGTATTTTTCTTGATCAGCTTGGTCATTACACCACCCATGGTCTCAATGCCCAGAGACAACGGCGTTACGTCAAGCAGCAGCACATCTTTAACTTCCCCTTGCAATACACCGCCTTGAATCGCTGCACCTACTGCCACAGCCTCGTCCGGGTTAACATCCTTGCGCGGATCCCTGCCGAAGAATTCCTTCACTTTTTCTTGTACCATCGGCATCCGTGACTGGCCGCCGACAAGAATGACATCACCGATGTCGGAAGTGGAAACGCCCGCGTCCTTCATAGCGATCTTGCATGGCTCGATCGTGCGTGCGATCAGGTCTTCCACCAGACTTTCCAGTTTGGCGCGGGTGATTTTTATCGCGAGGTGTTTGGGGCCGGTGGCATCCGCCGTGATGTAAGGCAGGTTCACTTCGGTCTGCTGTGCGGAAGACAATTCGATCTTGGCTTTTTCTGCCGCATCTTTCAGGCGTTGCAGGGCGAGCATGTCCTTCTTCAGGTCGATGCCGCTTTCTTTTTTGAACTCTTCCACCAGATGTTCGATCACGCGCATGTCAAAGTCTTCACCGCCGAGGAAAGTGTCCCCGTTGGTGGACATGACTTCAAACTGGTGCTCGCCTTCGATTTCCGCGATGTCGATGATGGAGATGTCGAACGTGCCGCCACCCAGGTCATACACTGCAATCTTGCGGTCGCCTTCCTGTTTGTCCAGGCCGAAAGCCAGCGCGGCTGCAGTGGGTTCGTTGATGATGCGTTTCACGTCCAGACCCGCGATGCGTCCGGCATCCTTGGTGGCCTGGCGCTGCGAATCGTTGAAATAGGCTGGTACGGTGATGACTGCTTCGGTGACTGGCTCGCCCAGATAATCCTCGGCAGTTTTCTTCATCTTCACCAGTACTTGCGCGGAAATCTCCGGTGAGGAAATTTCCTTGTCGCGCACTTTGATCCAGGCATCGCCATTTTTCGCCTTGACGATGTTGTAGGGAACCATGGCGATATCCTTCTGCACCATCGGTTCTTCGAAACGGCGACCGATCAGGCGCTTTACGCCATACAGCGTGTTCTTCGGATTGGTCACCGCCTGGCGCTTGGCCGGTGCGCCGACCAGCACTTCGCCATCTTCCATGTAAGCGATGATTGAAGGAGTAGTACGCGCGCCCTCGGCATTTTCAATCACCTTGGGTTTGCCGTTTTCCATGATGGCGACGCACGAGTTCGTGGTGCCCAAGTCAATGCCGATAATCTTTCCCATGTCTATTTCCTTTCAGTTGAATATTGAAAACCGCTGTCGTCTAAATGCGGGCGGTGAATTACTATTTCAAGAGCTACCAAATTTCTCGTCATTCCGGCGAAAGCCGGAATCCAGTGGTTTTATCCAAACATGCCTTCGTCTTGCTGGATTCCCGCCTTCGTGGGAATGACGTTGTTTAGTTATTCCTTCGCCTTCGCCACCATCACCAGCGCCGGTCTTAGCACACGGTCATGCAACGAGTAACCCTTTTGCATGACGCTCACTACCGTATTGGGTTCCTGTTCGCTTCCCAGCATGCCGATAGCCTGGTGCTTGTGTGCGTCAAATTTGTCCCCGATCGGGTTGATTTCTTTGATGTTGAACTTCTCGAACACGCTGGAAAGTTGCTTAAGCGTCAATTCCATCCCGCTCTTGAAACTTTCCACCGTAGCAGTTTCAACGGCTAAGCCCGCTTCCAGGCTATCTTTTACCGCCAGTACCTCGTTGGAGAAGCGCTCCACAGCAAATTTCTGCGCCTTGCTGATGTCCTCTTGCGCGCGCCTGCGGATATTTTCGCCCTCGGCTTTGGCGTACATCCAGGCATCGTAGTGCTCCTGTGCCTTCAATTCGGCCAGCCTGAGTGATTCTTCAAGATTAGGCAGGGCTTCCGGGTTGGGCGTAACATCGGCTCCGGCTTGGACAACCTGTTCCTGTTGTGGCGCTGCTTCATTTTGATCCATCTGCTTTTTTCTCCAGAAAGACATTCGGGTGATCTAAATTAATATGTGCAGGGCAAAATGGAGGCGATTTAACGAATTTCAAGGGTAAAAGTAAAAGTTTCTCATGACTCTTAACTATTTTCAGGATGAGCACTACCTGTGCTGCATTTCCACGCGGAGCATCACTGCCATTAAGTTAAGGGATTCGTCATTCCCGCGAAGGCGGGAATCCAGCAAAATAATTATCCCTAGCGAAGCAAGGACAAAATCGAAAGGCATATTAAACAAACCACTGGATTCCCGCCTTCGCGGGAACGACGTTGCTAAAGTGCTTGAGGTGTCCTTAGCTTAATGGCAGTGACGCGGAGCATGGAAACGATAAGTTTGCCGGATTTCAAGGGCGTTGCGCAAAATTATTTTGCCTGCATGAGATAATGTGCTCTCGCAGGTATTCTAACCCGGACGTTTAGACTTGCCGTGACCACCCATAAAAACTACCACTGGCGCATTGCCGGCTTCTATTTCTTTTATTTCGCCTTTGTAGGCATGTTTGCTCCCTACTGGAGCCTGTACCTTAAATCCATCCAATTTGATGCGGTGCAAATTTCTATCCTGATGTCGGTGCAGCCGGTGATGCGGATGCTTGCGCCCAATCTTTGGGGATGGTTTGCCGACCGGACCGGCAAGCGCCTGATGGTGGTACAGTTGGCTGCGCTATTCGGCGCGCTCAGTTATCTCGGCGTGTTCTTCACCACGCAGTTCTACGGCATGTTGCTGGTGCTGGGCGTAATGGGTTTCTTCTGGAGTGCCTCGATGCCTCTGGTTGAAGCAACCACGCTGACCTATCTGGGCAAGAATACGGCACACTACGGACGCATTCGCTCCTGGGGGTCGGTCGGCTTCATCGTCGCCGTGCTGGGGCTGGGCTATGCTTTCGATTACATCTCCATCCACTGGCTGTTGTGGGCGGGGTTGTTCATCATGCTGGGTATTCTTTTTTTCTCGCGCCTGATTCCGCCGACCTCCGTACTGGCGCACCACACGGACAGCCAGCCGATCATCAGCATAGTATTGCAACCGCAAGTACTGGCGTTGCTGGTCGCGTGTTTTTTGATGTCCGTTGCGCACGGCCCTTACTACACATTCTTCTCCATTTATCTGGTTGACCACGGTTATGCCAAAAGCTCGGTTGGCATGTTGTGGTCGCTCGGCGTGATCTGCGAGATCTGCGTATTCTTCCTGATGCCGAAGCTGACAAGGCGGTACACTCTGCAGCAAATTTTGAAGGTAAGTTTTGCCTGTGCCGTGATACGCTTTCTGTTGATCGGGTGGGGCGTGGATACCCTGTGGTTTCTGCTTATTGCGCAAGTGCTGCACGCCGCCACTTTCGGTTCATTCCACGCGGCGGCGGTGGCGCTGATACATCACTTCTTTCAGGGGCGACATCAATCCAAAGGGCAGACCCTGTTCGGCAGCCTTACCTACGGAGCTGGCGGCATGCTGGGCGGCTTGTCCAGCGGCCCGATCTGGCAAAATTACGGGGCGAGCGTATTATATTCATGCAGCGCGGGCATGGCGTTGCTGGGACTGTTGCTGATAGGGTGGAAGCTGAGGATAGAGAAGTAACCAAGCGGGCAATGTGTTTTGTGTCATGGAACAGGCTTGCCGCAAATATACCACTGGCACGGACGGAGCCGGATAGAAATAAACGTATTGATTACAAGGATTTTCACATGAAATTATTAGGTACCAACACCAGCCCCTATGTGCGCAAGACGCGGCTGGTATTGCTGGAAAAGCGCATTCCGCATGACTACGTTATTGATCCGCCACGCGAACCGGGAAGTTTGGTGGTACGCGTTAATCCGCTCGGGCGCATCCCGTCATTGATTCTCAATGATGAAACCTGCGTGTTTGATTCGGCAGTGATCGCCGAGTACGCCGACACTTTGAACGACAAGCCCATCCTGATTCCTCGCAACGATGCGAAGGCGAGGATGCGCGTCAAGCGCTGGGAGGCGCTGGCCGATGGCATCATGGATTCCGCAGTAGTGGTGCGCACTGAAAGTATTCGCCCAGCCGGGAAACAGGAGACCGACATCATCTTGTTGCACAATAACGCGATCACGCGCTCGCTGAGTCACACGTCGGAGATGCTGGGATCGCACGAGTGGTGCGAAGGAGATTGCATTACGCTCGCCGACTTGGCACTGGTGAGCGCATTGATATACCTCGATTTGCGGCAAGCCGAACGCGACTGGCGCAACGCCCATCCTAACCTTGCGTCATGGTTCGTCCGCATGAGCGAGCGTGCAAGTGTGCGCACCACAATGGAGGCTTAGGTATCTACGGACGCACCACTATAATGTTCTATTATGGTGCAAAATGCCTGAAAACGCACTATATTGGTGATTCCCATTGCCTTGTTCTGTACCGAAAATTATAAATAACACTTATAAATCAATATAGCATAAGGTTGGAACAAGATTTGCATACTGTACTCCGATTTGCACTATATAGGGGATGAGTATGGAAAATTTGGTGAGTCTGAAAGCAGGAAGCGATGCATTATTTATTTTACTGGGCGCCATTATGGTGCTGGCAATGCATGCCGGATTTGCATTTCTGGAACTGGGAACGGTGCGCAAGAAAAATCAGGTGAATGCGCTGGTAAAAATTCTCACCGATTTCGCTGTGTCGACGCTGGCGTATTTTTTTATCGGTTACAGCATCACTTACGGCGTCAACTTTTTCAACGGTGCGGAAGATCTGGCGCAGAAAAGCGGTTATGAACTGGTCAAGTTTTTCTTTCTGCTGACCTTCGCCGCCGCCATCCCCGCCATCGTTTCCGGAGGTGTGGCAGAGCGGGCACGTTTCAATCCGATGTTGGCGGCAACCTTCCTGCTGGTCGGTTTCATTTACCCATTCTTCGAGGGCATCGCCTGGAACCATAGGTTCGGGATTCAGGACTGGCTGAGTGCCTCATTCGGTGCAGAGTTCCACGACTTCGCCGGTTCCGTGGTGGTGCACGCAGTGGGTGGCTGGATTGGCCTTGCGGCGGTACTGTTGTTGGGCGCCCGGCGCGGACGCTACGGCAAAGAAGGGCAGATTTCAGGACATCCGCCCTCCAGCATTCCCTTCCTTGCTCTCGGCGCATGGATACTTACCGTTGGCTGGTTCGGCTTCAACGTAATGAGCGCGCAGACCATCGACAAGATCAGCGGACTGGTCGCGGTCAACTCACTGATGGCGATGGTGGGCGGTACGCTAGTTGCTTTGTGGTCAGGCAAGAACGACCCCGGGTTTGTGCACAATGGCCCGCTGGCCGGGTTGGTGGCGATATGCGCCGGTTCAGACCTGATGCACCCCATTGGTGCACTGTTCACCGGCGGCATCGCAGGCGGCCTGTTCGTGTGGATGTTTACCATGACGCAGAACCGCTGGAAAATAGACGATGTGCTCGGCGTGTGGCCGTTGCATGGCCTTTGTGGCGCATGGGGTGGCATCGCGGCGGGCATCTTCGGTGCCAAAGCGCTGGGAGGATTGGGCGGCATCAATTTCATGTCCCAGTTCATCGGCACGCTAATGGGCATTGTCATCGCATTCGTTGGCGGCTTTGTGGTTTATGGCGCGATCAAGAAAATAACCGGTATCCGCCTTGACCCGGAAGAAGAATTTAACGGCGCGGATTTGAGCATACATATGATTACCGCAACACCGGAACGCGAATCCGGGTGGTGAGAGGCCTGATTTGTTGAAATACCTGGAAGTTCTTCGCAAACTACGTTTTTTAGGATTATCCGGGTTGGTTGAACGGGGCTGAATCAGCCCCGTTATTTTTGCCTGCTGCCGTAAAGCGTGAATGCGGTCAGTTGCGTCTCAAACTTTGCTGCCGGGTTTGGTGCAGCAAATACCATTGCGCTTTGATTAAGAAATAATTTTGCAGAAACTTCATTTGTTGGCGTTGTTATATATCCATGAAATTTGCACTTTGGTGCAATTGTTTTTCCTGGATAATCGTTTACAATGGTGGCAATTCCCCGAAGACTTGGGTAACCCCTTGTATAAGTTCTATAAGCTCTTCTTGCTGTTCGGTCTGCTCCTGATACATTCTGGACAGGGCTATGCGACCGATTTGTCTCAGCTTTCATTGGACGAATTGATGCAGCAAGAGGTGACTGGGGCATCAAAATATGCCCAGAAGGCAACCGAGGCACCCGCTGATGTAACGGTGGTCACTGCCGATGACGTGCACCGGTATGGCTGGCGAACTCTCGCCGATGCGCTGCGTGCGGTCCGCAGTTTTTACCTCACCAATGACCGTACTTATCAATATATAGGCATACGTGGTTTTTCCCCTCCGGGTGACCTGAACAACCGAATTCTGTTCATGATTGACGGTGTGCGGGTCAACGATAGTGTTTATGACAGTGTGATGATGGGTGAAACCTTTCCGCTGGATATAGAACTGGTGGATCGCGTCGAGATCGTGCGCGGGCCGGGTTCGGCGATTTATGGAGGTAACGCAATGTTCGGGGTGATTAACGTCATAACCCGTTCGGGGCGTGATTTGGACGGTACTGAGCTTGCGGCCGGTGCCGCATCACGCAAGACTTACGATGGACGAGTCAGTGCCGGTAAAGCTGTCGGTGATGTGGAATGGCTTCTTTCGGCAAGCCATGGAAATAGCAGCGGCGGCAGTTATCAGTTTAACGACATCGCCCCGGGTGCATCGACAATACCCCAAGCCGATGCTGAACACTGGCAGCGTTTATTCGGCAAACTGAGCGTTGACGACTGGCATGCCAGTGTGGTTTATGGTACTCGTGTGAAACACGTACCGACCGGTTCATACGGCACGATTTTCGATGACCCGAGCCATCATGAAGATGATACTTTCCTTCTCACCGACATCAGCAAGCTGCATCGGATTGATGACAAGCAGGAACTGTTTGCCCGGATATCCACCGGTC
>CAIQPV010000710.1 GCA_903873725.1 uncultured Nitrosomonadales bacterium | reverse complement strand
TGGCAGCAATCGTTCTTTGCGCCGCACGATACCGCGGGACTGATCGGTCTTTATAAGAGCAAGGCGGATTTTGAAAAGCAGTTGGATTGGCTCTTTTCGATTCCCTGGAACCCCGATTACATCGCCGAGAACGTCAATTCATTTATCGGGCAATACTGCCAGGGAAACCAGCCAGACCATGGCTTTGCGTATCTTTATTATTTTGTCGGAAAACAGGAGAAATCTCAGGTCATTCTGAATACCATCATGAGCCGCTTTTACGGTATGGGCGAAGATGGCCTGGCGCTGTCTGGAATGGACGATGCGGGCGAGATGTCGTCGTGGTATGTATTCAATGCCATGGGCTATTACCCATATTCTCCGGCTGACCCGAGTTATATTGTCTCGGTACCGTTATTCAACAAGGTGACGCTCAAATTGCAAAACGGAAAAACCTTCACAATTGTGAAGAAGAACTCAGGCAATCAAATTACCGGTCTTACCTATGGGGGGAGGAAGTTAGATGGCTATTTCATCCCTCACAGCGATCTGGTTAAGGGTAGGGAATTAGTAATTACAACAAGGTAAAGGATTCGATTTCAGGAGCAATGATCATGAAATGCAGATTGATTGCAGCAGCATCCCTTGTATTCCTGCTTGCCACCGTGCCATGCGCGCAGGCAGCAAGCGGCCCGCTGCCGCGCAGCACGCCTGAGGCGCAGGGCATTTCGTCGCAGGCCATTCTCGATTACGTGCAGGCGTCAGACAAGAACGTGAACACGCTGCACAGTTTTATGATCGTGCGGCATGGGCAGGTCATCGCCGAGGGATGGTGGAAGCCCGAGTCGGCGGACAAGGCGCACATCCTGAACTCGGTCAGCAAGAGCTTCAATGCCACGGCGGTCGGGCTGGCCATCCACGAGGGCAAATTGCGCCTCAGCGATCGTGTGCTGAAGTTCTTTCCCGCCGATGCGCCTGCGGACCCGTCAGAGAACCTCAAGTCCATGACGGTGCGCGACCTGCTCACCATGTCCGGCGGCCACGACACGGAACCGAAGGCCGTCGGCGGTGCGCCCTCGGTCAAACAGTTTCTCGCTCATCCGGTGGTGTACAAGCCCGGCACGCATTTTCAATACAACACCATGGGCGCTTACACGTTGTCGGCCATCGTGACCAAGGTGACCGGGCAAACCACGCTGGAGTATTTGAAGCCGCGCCTGTTTGAGCCGCTGGGCATCGAGAATCCAAGCTGGGACAGCAGCCCCGAAGGCAATTCCCTGGGCGGCTACGGCCTGTGGCTGCGCACCGAAGACATCGCCAAGTTCGGCCAGCTCTATCTGCAAAAAGGCAAGTGGAACGGCCAGCAGTTGATTCCGCGCAAATGGATTGCCGAGGCAACCAGCAAACAGATCGACAATGCGCAGGAAAGCCACGCCAAAATCGGCCCGGACTGGGTTGAAGGGTATGGCTTCCAATTCTGGCGCTGCCGCCACAATGCGTATCGCGGAGATGGCGCCGGCGGCCAGTTTGTGCTGGTGATGCCGGACCAGGATGTAGTGGTTGCGATTACTGCCGACTCGGACAACATGGAAGCGGAACTGGATGCGGTTTGGGACCACCTGCTGCCCGCGTTCCACGCCGCCGCGCTGCCCGAAGACGCTGCCGCCCAGGAAAAACTGAAGCAGGCCATCGCGAATCTG
>CAIQPV010000709.1 GCA_903873725.1 uncultured Nitrosomonadales bacterium | reverse complement strand
CACGGGCTACCCCGACAGTCAGCTCTACTACTGGCGTGATAGTCCGCACGAGGTTGATTTTGTCATTGAACGTGGCAATCGGCTCACCGCCATTGAAGTGAAAAGCGGGCCTGCTTCTGGCCATGCTGTCGGCCTCGACGTATTCGAGGAAAACTTCGGCAAGTGCAGGAAGTTGCTGGTCGGTGAGGGTGGCATCCCGCTTGTTGAATTTCTATCCTACCCGGCGGAGCATTGGCTTTGACTCAAGCAACTCAATCTTTCCTTGTACGACGTACTTGTACGCGCAAGTCCGGCAATCCAGATGAGCAGGGAAGTCATCCGCTGGAGAGCTATCGCAACCTGCCAGCCTATGTGCTGCTGGGCGATCCGGGTGCGGGCAAGACCGAGGCATTCAAACTGGAAGCGGTTGAGTCCGGTGGCGAATATATCAAAGCGCGCGATTTCGCCACGTTTGAGCCGGAAGCAGAGCATCAAGATAAAATCCTTTTCATTGACGCACTGGACGAGATGCGCGCTGACGGGGGAGACGGCAGGACACCGCTCGATCACATACGGAAGCATCTTGAAAGGCTCGGGCGCCCACGATTCCGCCTTTCCTGTCGCGAAGCCGATTGGTTGGGCGAGAGCGATAGCGCAGCCCTGATGCGCGTGTCGCCAGACGGCGTGGTTGTAGCGCTGAACCTCAATCCTTTGACCGACAATGACATTGTCGAAATCCTCCGTCTTAAAACAAGCGTACCAGACCCCGCTGAATTCGTCCGCAAGGCTGATGAACACAGGCTGGGCGAACTACTGCGCAATCCACAAACGTTGAATTTGCTGGTTGAGGCGGTGGAAGGAAACGAATGGCCGCAAAGTCGTGTGGAAATATACGGGATGGCTTGCCGCCAACTTGTGAGCGAGAAGAATCCAGAACACCGTCAGGCAAAACGCGATAAATCACTTTCTGCTGATACGCTACTCGATGCAGCCGGATACCTGTGTGCTATTCATCTGCTATCCGGGGTTGCGGGATTCGCTCTGGACGAGGATGCAGCCGACAGTCAACACTTCAACTGGAAGGAGCTGACATCGCATGGACTGCCATTGCTTGCGGCGCTGAAAACCAATCTATTCCAGCGCGATGGCGAAGAACAACGCATCCCTGTTCACCGCAGCGTCGCCGAATATCTTGGCGCGCGCTACTTGGCTGAGCTAGTCGAAAATCGCGGCCTGCCGTTCGGTCGCATACTTGCGTTAATGACGGGTGAAGATGGCGGCGTTGTGCCCGACCTGCGCGGCCTTGCCGCATGGCTGTCGGTGCATTGCCTGAGCGGGCGGCGCACATTGATCGGGCGCGACCCATTGGGTGTGGTGCTGTACGGCGACGTGCGCGATTTCGCTGTGGACGACAAACGGCTGCTGCTGGACGCATTGAAAAACGAAGCGCAACGCTACCCCTGGTTCCGCGCGCAGGATCGAACTTCCCCGCCTTTTGGCGCACTGGGCACGGCGGACATGGTACCCGCATTCAGGGAAATTCTTACGTCGCCTACACGCGCCGAGGCCGATCAGGCGCTGCTGGATTGCGTGCTGGATGCCATCCGCCACGGCGAGCGCCTGTCCGCGATGGATGGCCCGGTGGAGGCTATAGTGAGGGATGTCAGCTACTGGCCGACAATCCGCCAACATGCCCTCAAGACAGTGATGAGTGTTATGCCAGATGCACGTTCAGAACTTCTAAAAATTCTGGAAGATATTCGCACGGGAGCAATTGAAGATGATGGCGATGGGTTGTTGGGCATGCTGCTTGGAGAGCTTTATCCTAAAGATATTGCTCCATCGCAACTATTCGATTACCTGCATCCCGCAAAAAATGGACATCTGGGAGACGGCTATTCCATGTTCTGGAATTATGAGCTGCCGCGCAAGGCACCGACAGAGGACTTGCCGCAACTGCTCGACAACATGGTGCAGGCCAAACCAACCATACAAAACACTCTGGATGATTATCGCCTCTACCATCTGGCGGGAGAGTTGCTGGCTCGCGGGCTGGAAGAAGATGGCGACCTTGTTTCCGACGAACGCCTTTACGCCTGGCTCGGGGTCGGCCTTGACGAGTACGATCATCCACGGCTCGACAGAGAATATGCCGGGCGCATTGCCGCATGGTTCGCAAATCGGCCAGAACGCTACAAGGCGCTCATCGAATATGCCGCCTCGCTCAGCCTCGACCAGGAGAATCCATACCCCTTTATGGACAAGGCCATCATGCGGTTTCATGGCGCTACGCCGCCCGCCGACATTGGCATGTGGTACATAAGCAAGGCGGCAGATGAACCACATGCCGACTTGTCCCAATTTTATTTCTTCCAAGCTGTCCAACTGCTGAGACAGCAAGGCGGGCAATATGATCTGACGCTCCCAGCGCTGGAATTTCTGGAATCGTGGGCAACAGCATATCCGAAATTCCAAACATGGCTGGAGTGGCATACCAGCTGCCCGATCGGAGAGTGGCAACAAAAACACGCCATTGACCGCCGCGCAAGGGAAGCGGAACGCCAGAAACAGAAATCCGGGTGGATAGACCACTTTCGCCAGCACATCGCCGCCATCCGCGATGGCAGCGCGTACCCGCAAATTTTTTACCATCTCGCGCTGGTGCACGATGGTCTGTCGCTTGAAGCGCACGGCGAAACGCCGCACCAGCTCCTCGAAGATTTTCTCGGCGGCGACAAGGAGTTGATCGAGGCGGCTTATTCCGGCTTTCGCCGTGTGCTGGAGCGCGGCGATTTGCCCGGTGTCGGCGAAATTGTTGACTTGGAACTCAAGGGAAAAATGCATTTCATCCGCCCGGCCTGTTTGATCGGAATGGATGAGTTGTATCTGCGCGATCCGGCCAGCGCACTGGCGCAGACGGATGGCGTGCTGTCGCGTTTGCTGGCGTTTCGCCTGAGCTATAGCGTCGGCAACGACCCCCTCTGGTTTATCGAGTTGGCGAAAGTTCGCCCGGAATTGCTTGCAGAAGTGCTGCTGGCTTATACCTTGCCCATGCTCCGTGCGAAAAAAGAGCATGTTTCCGGGGTATCTCAGTTGTCCCATAACGAGGACTATGCAGCGGTGGCGCGCTTGACGTTGCCCAAGTTGCTGGAAGGCTTCCCCCTGCGCGCCAGCACCAATCAACTAGCTTTCATGCTCGCGCCACTTCTCAAAAGCGCCATGCATTATTTGGGCTGCGAAACGCTTGCGCCGCTGGTCGCCCGAAAACTCAAATTGCGCAGCATGGATGCAGCACAACGGGTGTACTGGTTAAGCTGCGGCCTGTTGCTCGCGCCGGAGATTTATGAGTCCGGCCTGTTTCAGTACGTAGGAAAGAGCGCGGCACGGCGCGGCTATATGGCGAATTTTTTATACAACGGCTACGGAGAACGCCGCCTGCCGGACTGGGCATCCCCACCGGAAACCGCGCTGGCCAGCCTAATCGAATTGCTGGCACCGGATTGCGCTCCAGAACGCCCCGATGGCGGGGCGCATTGGGTCACTCCGGCTATGCATACCGCCGAAATGTTGCTTTCCTTCATCAACAAATTGGGCAATAACCCGAAAGAATTTGCCACGCGCGAACTCGAACGCCTACTGGCTTTGCCCAGCCTCGCGCACTGGCATAACAACCTGCGCGGCGCATTGCACAGCCAGCGCATCACCCGGCGCAAGGCCACATTTCAGCGCTTGAGCGTCGAGCAAATCAGCCGCACTCTCGACAATCTCCAGCCCGCCAGTGCCGCTGATCTGGCCGCGCTGGTGTACCATCACCTGCGCGACATCGCCGAAAAAATACGCAACGGCAGCACCAACGATTACAGACAGTACTGGAGTCACGACAGCAGCAACAAAAAGCTGGACAAACCCAAGCCCGAAAACGATTGCCGCGACACCCTGCTTTCCAACCTGAAGGCCCGGCTGGACGCACTGGGCGTTAATGCGGAAGCTGAAGTGTATTGTGCAGATGAAAAACGTGCGGATATTAAGGTGTCATTCGACGGGGCCAGCGGATTCAACGTCCCCATCGAAATCAAGAAAGACACGCACGATGACCTCTGGCGCGCGATCCATGAGCAATTGATTCCCAAATAT
>CAIQPV010000708.1 GCA_903873725.1 uncultured Nitrosomonadales bacterium | reverse complement strand
TTCTTTGATGGCGAAGAAGTAAAACGACTGGCAGACCATAAACGTTGTGCTCAAGTCAAGGATTCATCAGAAGTTCGCAATAATAGATCAAAAAATCGTTTGGTACGGCAGCATCAACCTGCTTGGCTTTGGCAGTTCTGAAGAAAGCATGATGCGCTTAATTGGCGGGAATATTGCCTTAGAATTGACGGATAGTATTTGAACTGAAAATCGCGGGGGCTAACTTTTCAACTCTTTCAGCAGGGCGGCACAGTGCATCTACAAACCAAGCCTCTGCAAATTCATCCTCATTTTGGCTTGTCAAGCAACAATGTTTTTTCTCGTTGCAATGTAACGGTGGTGCCGAGGTGAGTATGGTTGGTCTTGTAGGTTGTATGCGCGCATGACGTTTGAGCATACCAGTCATTTTTCATTTATTATCCGTGCCTGATAAACGAAGGGCATTACTTGCGGATAGACGTCTTGGATAAGCCAAATATTTTAAGCAATGTGCGTGTGGTTCTCAGTCACACCACTCATCCGGGCAACATCGGCGCGGCGGCGCGGGCGATGAAGACTATGGGCTTGTACCAGTTGTATCTGATCAATCCGCGCTACTTTCCCGACCCTCAGGCCGATACCATGTCTGCCGGCGCGGACGATTTGCTGCGAAATGCGGTGGTGTGCAGTTCGATAGACGAGGCTTTGGAAGGCACAGTATTCGTGGCGGCGATGACTGCGCGGCTACGGGACATCTCGCACGAGGTGCTGACGCCGCGCGAGGCGATGCCGCTGCTGGCACAGCACGCGGCACAACACCCGGTGGCCTTGTTGTTCGGCACCGAAATGTCCGGGCTGACCAATGAGGAAACAGGCAAGAGCCATGTGCTGGTGCGCATTCCGGCCAATCCGGAATATAGTTCTCTGAACCTTGCGGCTGCGGTGCAGGTGGCGTGTTACGAATTGAGCGTGGCGATGCAGTATGCCGGGCTGAATTTACGACAGGTCGAGGTGGTACCGGCCAGGCATGAAGAGATGGAAAGATTTTTTGTCCACCTTGAAGATGTGCTGAGGGAAATTGGATTTTTTAACACAAAACATCCGAACAAATTGATGCAGAAACTGCGCCGTTTATATGCGCGGGCGCGGTTGGAGCAGGAGGAAATCAACATCCTGCGGGGTATTCTCAGCGCCATGAGCGGGTACAATGCGCGACCCGGTAAAAATGAAAGCGGACGCGAATGATGTTTGAAGCCCTTAAGGAAGACATAAACAGTGTGTTCGACCGCGATCCTGCGGCGCGCACGACATTTGAGGTGGTCACCTGCTACCCGGGTTTGCACGCGCGTATTTTTCATCGCATGGCGCATGCGTTGTGGCTCGCAGGGTTCAAATGGCTGGCGCGCTTCCTGTCGCATATCGGACGGGCATTGACCGGCATCGAGATTCACCCCGGGGCGACCATAGGCCGGCGTTTTTTCATAGACCACGGCATGGGTGTGGTGATCGGTGAAACCGCAGAGATTGGAGATGACGTGACCCTGTACCATGGTGTTACCCTGGGCGGTACTTCATGGCAGGAAGGCAAGCGCCATCCGACGCTGGGTAACGGTGTGGTGGTAGGCGCCGGGGCAAAGATACTCGGCCCGATTCATATCGGCGACCATGCCAAGATCGGCTCCAATGCCGTAGTGGTAAAGGATGTTCCGGCGGGGGCGACTGCAGCCGGAATTCCGGCGCGCATCCTCGATGATGCAAAGAAGGCCGAAGGCTTCAATGCCTACGGCGTCGGCAATGACCAGAACGACCCGTTGTCCAAAGCCATCCATGGCCTGCTCGGACATACCCTGGTAGTCGATCAGCGCATTGACCGCATCCTTGAACAATTGGAAAAGATGGGTGCCAATATTGAAGAGGAGCGCGCCACTGCGGATAAATTTGATCCGAATTATTTAAACAAGATAGTTGACTGAAATATTCAAGTATTATATTATCCTTTCCAGCAGTGGGTTTTTGCGGGGTGGCAACATTTTACCCGCACGGGAAATTCGTTAATTAATAATATTAATTCAAGGAGATAATAATGCGGCTCACTACCAAAGGACGTTTTGCCGTTACGGCAATGGTTGATCTGGCAACACGCGACGGCAATGCCCCGGTCACATTGGCGGGTATCAGCGAACGCCAGAGTATTTCGCTGTCTTACCTGGAACAGTTGTTTGGTAAATTGCGCAGGCATGACATTGTGGAAAGCGTGCGCGGCCCCGGAGGCGGCTATTATCTGGCGCGTCCCGGCGCGCAGATTTCCATTGCCGACATCATCATGGCGGTGGACGAGCCGCTTGACGCAACTTATTGCGAAGGCAAGGCCGACTGCCTGAACGGGAAACCGTGCAGCACCCATGCACTGTGGCACGGCTTGAATGAGGTGTTGCATACCTATCTGTCGGCGGTTAACTTGCAGCAACTGGTGGATAAACATCTGCAAGACAAGGAAAAGGCGGAAACGGCGCCGGTGACAGTCAGGAAACGTGCCGCAAAGTCAGCCTTGGCTACGGCGTGAAACTGCCATGAGCCTGCATTTCCCAATATACATGGACTACTCGGCTACCACACCGGTTGACCCGAGGGTGGCGGAAGCGATGATTCCCTATCTGACCGAGAAATTCGGCAATCCGGCCAGCCGCTCCCATGCATACGGCTGGGTGGCCGACGAGGCGGTGGAAAGAGCACGCGCGCAAGTAGCGGCCTTGGTGAATGCCGACCCGAAAGAAATCGTCTGGACCTCCGGTGCAACCGAGTCCAACAATCTGGCGCTGAAAGGCGCGGCACACTTTTACTCGGGCAAGGGCAAGCACATCATCACCATGATGACCGAGCACAAAGCTGTGCTCGACACCGTGCGTGAACTGGAACGGCAGGGATTCACAGCCACTTATCTGTCACCCGAAGCGGATGGCCTGCTTGACCTGGGAAAATTCAAAGCGGCACTGCGACCAGACACCAGCATCGTTTCGGTAATGCTGGTGAACAATGAAATTGGCGTGATACAGGATATTGCCGCTATCGGCGAAATTTGCCGGGACAAGGGCATCCTGTTCCATGTGGATGCGGCGCAGGCTACCGGCAAAATGCCGATAGACTTGCAGCAACTCAAGGTTGACATGATGTCGTTTTCCGCGCACAAGACCTACGGCCCCAAGGGAATCGGTGCCTTGTATGTGAGGCGCAAGCCGCGCGTGCGGATCGAGGCGCAGATGCACGGTGGTGGCCACGAGCGCGGCATGCGCTCCGGCACCCTGGCGACACACCAGATTGTCGGCATGGGCGAGGCCTTTCGCATTGCGCAGGAAGAAATGGCCACCGAAAACGAACGCATCCGCATGTTGCGCGACCGTTTGTGGCAGGGCTTGTCGGGAATGGAGGAAGTCCATCTCAACGGCGACCTGGAGCAGCGTGTGCCGCACAACTTGAACGTAAGTTTCAACTACGTGGAAGGTGAATCCATGATCATGGCGGTGAAAGACCTCGCGGTTTCCAGCGGCTCAGCCTGTACCTCCGCCAGTCTGGAACCCTCCTACGTGCTGCGCGCCCTGGGGCGCAGTGACGAACTTGCACACAGTTCCATCCGTTTCACCGTGGGGCGCTTTACTACTGCAGAAGAAGTGGATTATGTTGTGAACCTGATGAAAGACAAGATAGGCAAGTTGCGCGAACTGTCCCCGTTGTGGGAAATGTACAAGGATGGCGTGGATATCAACAGTATTCAGTGGGCGGCACATTAGAAGACGGTGACGAGCGACAAGTGATGGGTGATTGGTAAAACCTGTCACCAATCACCATTCACTTATTACCGCGATTGAAAGGAGCACTAAAATGGCATACGGCGAAAAAGTTTTGGATCACTACGAACATCCCCGCAACGTCGGTTCGATGAATAAGGACGATGAGCAGGTTGGCACCGGTATGGTGGGCGCACCGGCTTGCGGCGATGTGATGAAGTTGCAGATCAAGGTGAATGATCAGGGCGTGATCGAAGACGCCAAATTCAAGACCTACGGTTGCGGCTCGGCGATTGCTTCCAGCTCGCTGGTGACCGAGTGGGTCAAGGGCAAGACCGTGGATCAGGCGTTGTTGATCAAGAATACTCAGATCGCGGAGGAATTAGCCTTGCCGCCTGTTAAAATACACTGTTCGATCCTGGCGGAAGATGCCATCAAGGCTGCGGTGCAGGACTACAAGAGCAAGCACCATGCATTGATGGAAACGCGTGCCTGCGAAGAGAGTTGCAAGGAATAACAACATGGCAATAACCCTGACTGATAGTGCGGCAAAACACGTACAAAATTTCCTGTCGAAGCGCGGCAAAGGCGTCGGTCTGCGTCTGGGTGTGCGCACCAGCGGCTGTTCGGGCATGGCTTACAAACTGGAATTTGCCGACGAAACGGGCGTGGACGATCTCCACTTTGTCAGCGGCGGAGTAACGGTATTGGTTGACCCAAAGAGTCTGCCTTACCTTGACGGCATGGAACTGGATTACACGCGGGAAGGTTTGAACGAGGGTTTCAAATTCAATAACCCGAACGTCAAGGATGAGTGCGGTTGCGGCGAAAGTTTCAAGGTTTGATGCCGGTCAGCTTCAACTTCCAGCAGAACTTCTTCCAATTGTTCGGCCTGCCGGAGCATTTTCGTCTGGATAACGCGCAACTGGATCAGCAATACCACGCGTTGCAAACCCAAGTTCATCCGGACAAGTTCGCCCATCTTTCCGAAGCCGAGCGCCGCATGTCAATGCAAATGGCGACGCGCACAAACGAGGCTTACCAGACTTTGCACGAACCCGTCAGGCGGGCCCGTTACCTGCTTGGGCTGCGTGGTGTGGATACGCAGGAAGAAACCAATACAGCGATGCCGATGGACTTCCTGATAGAGCAGATGGAGTGGCGTGAAGCGGTCGAAGAAGCGCGGCAATCCGGCGATGTTGTGGAACTGGAAAAACTGGAAACGCGCTTGCGGCACGAAGTGCAGCTCTTGCAGGAGTTGCTTGCTGTTAAAATTGACGATGAACACAGTTATGCCGCTGCCGCTGAAGGCGTGCGCAAACTCAAATTCCTGGAAAAACTCGCGGAAGAAATCGTTTCCGCATTTGATACGATGGATAATTAAAACATAGGGTGGGCACGCCCTTGTGTTGTGCCCACGCTGCATTATTAACCCGCGTGGGCACAAAGGCGTGCCCACCCTACCGATAAAATGGCCCTACTACAAATTTCCGAACCCGGGCTCAGCGCCGCCCCGCACCAGCACCGTCTGGCGGTTGGTATTGATCTCGGTACCACAAATTCGCTGGTGGCGACAGTTCGCAACGGTATCAGCGTGGTGTTGAACGATGCCGAAGGACGCGCGTTGCTGCCGTCGGTGGTGCGTTATCTGGCCGATGGCAATGTGCAGGTTGGAGAATCCGCACAGGCCATGCAGAGCGAAGACCCCATCAATACCATCATTTCTGCCAAGCGTTTCATGGGCAGGGGACTAAGCGACATCCGTGATACCCTCGGGGTGCCCTATCGTTTTGTGGATGCGCCCGGGATGCTGCAACTGCGCACTGTGGCGGGGGTGAAGAGTCCGGTCGAAGTATCGGCGGAAATTCTCAAGGTGTTGCGCGCACGAGCCGAAGAAGCGCTGGCCGGCGAACTGGTCGGTGCGGTGATTACCGTACCAGCGTATTTCGACGACGCGCAGCGCCAAGCCACGAAAGACGCCGCCAGACTGGCGGGACTCAATGTGCTGCGCTTGCTCAACGAGCCGACCGCCGCCGCCATCGCCTACGGATTGGATAACGCCTCGGAGGGGGTGTATGCGGTGTATGACTTGGGCGGCGGGACTTTTGATATTTCCATACTGAAACTTTCACGGGGCGTGTTCGAAGTGCTCGCCACCAATGGCAATTCGGCACTGGGCGGCGACGATTTCGACCAGCGCATTTACTGCTGGCTGCTGGAAAAAAACAATCTGTCGGCGTTAAACGCACAAGACACGCGTTTGTTGCTGACGCGCGCGCGCGCTTCCAAGGAAGACCTCACCAAACATGCCGAAACCAGCCTCACCGCGCTGCTCAGCGGCGGTGAAACGATCAACTCCATGCTGACCCGGCAGGATTTTCATGTCATGTCGCAGAATCTGGTGGCAAACACGCTGCAACCGGTGCGTCGCGCCCTGCGAGATGCCGGTCTGAAAGTGGAGGACATCAAAGGTGTGGTGATGGTGGGCGGCTCGACCAGGATGCCGCAGGTGCAACGCGCCGTGGCGGAATTTTTCAGGCAGACGCCGCTGACCAATCTGGATCCGGACAAGGTGGTGGCATTGGGGGCCGCGATCCAGGCCAATGTGCTGGCGGGTAACCGCAGCGCCGATGACTGGCTGCTGCTCGACGTGATCCCGCTTTCGCTCGGCATCGAAACCATGGGCGGCCTCACCGAAAAAATTATCCCGCGCAACAGCACCATCCCCACCGCGCGCGCGCAGGAATTTACCACTTACAAGGACGGACAGACCGCCATGAGCATCCACGTGGTGCAGGGCGAACGCGAATTGGTGAGCGATTGCCGTTCGCTGGCGAAGTTCGACCTGCGCGGCATTCCGCCCATGGTGGCAGGCGCGGCGCGCATTCGCATTACTTTTCAGGTGGACGCGGACGGACTGTTAAACGTTTCCGCACTTGAGACCGGCAGCGGCGTGGAGGCGCACATTACCGTCAAACCCTCCTATGGTTTGAGTGACACGGAAATTACCCGCATGTTGCAGGATTCCAATCAGCACGCGCAGGACGATATGCTGGCGCGCGCGCTGCGCGAGCAACAAGTGGATGCCGAGCAACTGATCGAGGCCGTGGAAAACGCCCTGGTCCAAGATGGTGCAGAGTTGCTGAATCAGGCCGGGCAGACGCGCATCCGTGCCAGTATGGACGGGTTGCGTGCCGCGCTGCAAACTGCCGACCATCAAGCTATCAAACGCGCCATCGCCGCCCTGAATGACACCACCGTGACATTTGCCCAGGCGCGCATGGATAAGAGCGTGTCGCATGCTTTGGGCGGGCGCAAAATAACCGATCTGGAAGGGGTTTGAAATGCCGCAGATTATCGTGTTACCCCATGTAGAATTATGCCCGCAGGGAAAAGTGCTGCAAGCCGGCACCGGCACGGCGCTGATAGAAGCGTTGCTGGAAAACGGCATCGGGATCGAACATGCCTGCGAGAAATCCTGCGCCTGCACCACTTGCCATGTCGTTATCCGCGAAGGTTTCAACTCGCTGGATTCCGCCGATGAACTGGAAGAGGATATGCTGGACAAGGCGTGGGGCGTGGAACCCACTTCGCGTCTGAGCTGTCAGGCAATAGTGAAAGACAAGGATCTTGTCGTCGAGATACCCAAGTACACCATCAACATGGTCAAGGAGTGATGAAATGAAATGGACTGATGTACGTCTGATCGCCATCGAGCTGGCTGAAGCGCACCCAGAAATTGACCCTAAAACAGTGCGCTTCACCGATCTGCACAATTGGGTGCTTGAACTGGAAGATTTCGACGACGATCACATGCACGGTGGCGAGAAGGTGCTCGAAGCCATTCAGATGACATGGATAGACGAGATGGAGTAATGCATATGGTTGAGCTGATGACCCTGTGGCGCACCCTTTCCAATCGCTGGCTGTATCTGGCCGGTGCGCTGGTTATCGGCGGATTGTTCGGCGCGGCGCTCTACCTGCAATACATGCTGCATCAGGAACCCTGTCCGCTGTGCATGGTTCAGCGCTTCATCTACATAGCATTGCTGGTGCTGTTCGTGCTCGCCGCATTGCATAACCCCAAACGCCTGGGCACAAAAATATATGCCGCATTGATTGCATTTTGTTCATTGAGCGGCTTGGGCGTTGCCGTCCGCCATATCTGGATACAGCATTTGCCCAAGGATGAGGTGCCGGCCTGCGGCCCCGGCCTGGACTACATGCTGGATAACTTCCCCTTGTCCGAAGTGTTGAAGGAACTCATGCACGGCTCCGGCGAATGTGCCGCCAAGGGTTGGACCTTTCTTACCCTCGGCATTCCCGAGTGGTCGCTGATCTGGTACCTGCTGCTCGGTGCGTGGGCGGTGATGATCTCTGTCCGCCAGCAGAGGTAAGGCACCCTCAAGGCATTTTCGTGCAACAGGCAAAATCGCAGTAGTGTGATTCCCCGGCTTTTGATATATTGTCCGCACATTTTCTGCGGAGCGCGTTGCATGAACCTTGATAATTGGTTTTCATCATTCAAGCCGGGTTTCGACCCCATTCCTCTGACCGAAAAATTCCGCAGTTCCGCCGCGGCCATGTTCAGCGTATGGTTGCTTGCCGAGGTGTTGCACTTTCTGCCGGACGGGGGGCATCCGCTGATCCTGTTCGCCTCTATGGCGGCGGCGTCCGTGTTGCTGTATGCCGCGCCGCACAGCCCGATGGCGCAACCGTGGCCGCTCCTGGTGGGCAATCTGCTGTCCGGTGCGGTGGGCTGGTGGTGCGGAATGTTCATTCCCGATCCGGTTATAGCCGCGTCTTGTGCGGTAGGCCTGTCGGTGTTTGTCATGCACCTCACGCATTCGTTGCACCCGCCCGGTGCAGCTACCGCGATGATCATGGTGCTGTATACGGCTCAGATACAGCATTACGGGTGGCTATGGGCAGGCGTCGCCGTGTTGGTCAATGCATTATTATCACTGCTACTGGCTCTCGTCATCAACAATCTGATCCATGCCGGACGCTACCCGCTGCGGCACCATCATCTGACTCCGCCACCTGCCGGAGCACTGTCATGCAATCTGGTGCAAGCAGATATCGAATGGGCGCTGGGAAAAATGGAGGGGGTCACCGACGTCGGCGAACAGGATTTGCTTGAGATTTATCGGTTGGCTAGCGAACATGCGCGGAGAAAATAGAGTTTTCAGGGCAAGTATTTTCCCGTGCGATGGAATGAAGAGTAGTATCTCCGTATTATCCAACCGATAGGAGGTTACCATGACCGATATCACCCAACTGCTGGCGGACGAAGCGCAACTTTTGCTTGAACACCGCTGTGTCGGAATTCCCAAAGAAATGTTACACCTGCCGGGGCCGGAC
>CAIQPV010000707.1 GCA_903873725.1 uncultured Nitrosomonadales bacterium | reverse complement strand
TCACTCGATGACTACAAGGCGATTGCAACGCAACTTTCTGTTCGCGTCGATGCGTTAGCGAAGGATGAGCTGAAGGCTGCTATCAAAGAGTCTGACGTGAGTTCCGAGTTTCGTTTCAAAGAAGACGTTTTTCAACAGCTCTACGGTGAAAAAATCGTCCTCTCGCAAGAGCAGTGGGATGCAATCGGCAAAATGAAGCACAACGCACTCATGCATAAATCCGCGAGAAATATGCTGAGTATCGGCAAGGCCGAGTTGTCTGCATTTTGGACAGATCCTGTCACGGGTTTTAAGTGCAGATGTCGTCCAGACTGGTTGCAAGAGAACTACGAAGGCATACCTGTTGGCATCCTGGACGTAAAATCGACTTTGGATGCCAGCATTTCTGGATTTGCTCGCGCGATCGGCAAATATGGTTACGATTTGCAGGCAGCGTTCTACATTGACGGTGTTAAGGCCATAACAGGCTTGACTCTACCGTTTTATTTTCTTGCCAGTGAAAAAAACGGGCCGCATGCCGTTGCCGTGTATCGCGCAAGCGATGAAATGGTTGAAGATGGCAGAAGAAAGTATCGCGCCGCACTGGAGTTGTTGAACTGGTGCCGTGATACCGGGCAATACCCGTCGTATCAACCATTCGGTGATGTTGAAGTAATCAACTTGTCGAAATGGGATCGATTCAATGACGACGACGAGTAATTGAATATTTTTCTGACGTAGTTGTTGTTTTAGGTAGTTGAAGTTGCTGCACCCTTCGGGAACACTAATCCCGGTAGGGCATGGTGTTCCTTTTTTTTGTATTCTTGAAAGGAAATATCATGTCCACGCCACAAGCGTTGCGCGCAGTACGTAACGACAATCAACAAGTCGCAGCAAAACCAGCAAATAATTTTCCGGCCATGCTGGAAAGTTATAAATGCGAAATTGCAAAAGCTTTGCCCAAGCATTTAAGCGCTGATCGGATGGCTCGTATAGCACTGACCGCCTTTCGCATGACACCCAAATTAGCTGATTGTGATCCCCGCAGTGTCTTTGCAGCGGTGATTCAATCTTCTCAAATGGGTTTGGAGGTCGGTTTGTCGGGAGAGGCGCATCTTGTGCCTTTCGGCAATCAATGCCAACTGATTCCCGGTTATACCGGTTTGATGAAGTTGGCTCGTAACGGAGGGAACGTAATCGACATCTATGCACATGAAGTTCGTGAGCATGATGTTTTCAGTCTGACTTATGGGCTGGAGCGTACTCTAAAGCACGAACCGTTGTCGCAAGATGGTGGGTTTCCAGCTTCCGAAGAAATGCGCGGCAAAATCACTGGTTTTTACGCCGTTGCGGTTTACAAGGATGGAAATCGTACCTTTGTTGCAATGGGTCGAGCAGAAGTGGAAAAGACACGTGATGAATCGAAAGGTTATCAGGCAGCAAAGAAATACAAGAAGGAATCTGTCTGGGATACCAACTTTCCAGCAATGGGACTCAAAACCACGATTCGCCGTATTTGCAAGTTCTTGCCTAAGTCGGCAGAGCTGGCGGCGGCGCTGTCATTGGACGCAACACACGAGCAAGGAAAGGGGCAGAACATTGACTTGGACCAAGCGATTGAAGGTGTGTTTGTACCTGTACCGGAAGGTGAGGTTGACAAAGAATCAGGCGAAATTATAGCCAGTCAACAGCAGCAACAGGAACAGCAGCGGCAACCGGCTTCAACCGCCGCCCAGGCGCAACAAACCGGGGCACCGAAGGTTGAAGCGGTGCCAGCCACCGCGCAGCAACAAGGCAAATCATCGCTGGAAAAAGCAATTCAGACATTGGAGGAAGCGCAAAATGTTGAGGCGTTGGATGAGTTGTATATCCGGCTCGAAACAAGTTGTGCCGATGCCGATCTTGAGTCGCTGTTGCAAGCGTACCGCATTGTCAAGGCGAAAATCGAAAACGCCGAAACATCGTTATTTTAACCCCTCGGTGGCACTATGCCCCTTGGGGCATGGTGTCTCTATATTTTGCTGCCGAAAGGCTTTTAAACTTAGGAGAGAACCATGGAAATTATTATCACGATCTTTTGCGTAGTCTTTTTTGGCTATTTTTTGAAGAAAGTCACCAAAACAACGGAAGTCGGAAAGATGATGCATGTCCGGTCATTAACCATACCGGTTGCCGTTCCTACCGTGGCCGCACCAACGAAGAAACCAGCAGAAGTTGATTACGACACTCCAACGTATCAGCGAAAGGGGGTTGTTATTGATTTTTTGGATGCGCCTACACGGGCAACATCCCAATTATTTGATCGGGCAGTCGAAGCACTTGACGAATGCCTTTCCGAGCAGGATCAAGAAGTCAAATTCGAAGTTATCGCTTAATCTTTTCCACCCACGCGGGGCATACCCGCAAGGGGCTGCTCCGTAATTTATGCAGAAAAGGAAATTACATGAACGCAATTACAGGCGTACTCGCCACACTGACTGCCAGCCTCTATTTTCAGAACGGTTCCACTTCGGACAAGGAATATCATGCCGAAGTTATCGAAAAGAACGGCGCGTATGTGGTCAACTTTCGCTATGGCAGAAGAGGATCAAGTCTGACTTCCGGCACCAAGACAGCATCGCCCGTTTCTCTGGAACAGGCAAACAAGGTGTTTTCCAAGCTGGTAGCCGAAAAGACAGCCAAGGGATACACGCCCTCGGAAAATGGTACTGCCTATCAGGCAACTCCGGACGAAAAGAAGGTTTCAGGCCTGTTGCCACAACTTTTGAATCCGGTAACGGAGGACGAAGCCAAGCAACTCATCGGTGATGCTCGCTTCTTCGCACAGGAAAAGAAAGACGGCAAGCGGATAATGGTTCGTGTCCAGAATGGAATCGTAACAGCCAACAACCGCAAGGGATTGGTTGTTGCGATACCGAAACAACTGGCCGATGATTTGTCCGCTTTGCCTGATGACTGTGTGCTGGATGGCGAGCTGATCGGAGAAGCGTTCCACGTTTTCGATTGTCTGGAAACGTGCGGCAGGGATATACGCAACGATACTGCTGCGGATCGCCTTCAATCGGTCTTCTTTCAAATCGAGCATCTGATTGTCAACAAGGCGGGATCAGTCAAGTATGTATCGGCGGAATTCACCAGCGAGGGCAAACAGAGGTTGTTCGACAGCGTAAAAGCGGCAAAAGGAGAAGGGATCGTGTTCAAGCTGATTTCGGCTTCGTACACCGTTGGCCGGCCAAACTCTGGGGGAACGCAGTTAAAGCACAAATTTACCGAGAGTGCGAGCTGCATTGTCTCAACAGTGCATCCGACCAAGCGAAGTATCGGGGTTGTGGTGCTGGATAACGGGATTGAGGTGTCAGTGGGGAATGTAACAATCCCGCCAAACTACTCCATCCCGCAAGTTGGCGACATCGTTGAGGTTGAATACCTTTACGCCGTTGCATGCCTGTTCCAGCCAGTATTCAAGGGCGTGAGAGATGACATTAGCCGTGAGGCATGTCAGAAAGCACAACTGAAGTACAAGCCAACCAACTCGGATGAGGATGACGCATGACCGCTGAGAACTGGATTGTTTTCACCAGATTGATCGGTGAGGTGCATCCACATTTTCAGTAAAGCAAGTGCAAACCATAACATTCATAACCGCCCACGAGGGATGTACCTGTCCCTTCTGGGGGCGGTGCGTCTCCAAACGGGCTTTCTTAGAAAGGCCGAAAAATGCAGAGCGACATCAAAGTGCCAATTGTGATTGGCAGGAATCGTCTTCGCGGTAGCAGTGAGGGAGCTATGGTATTTGATGATTTTGGTCAAGACAACCTGAGCGCCTTTCGCGCTGTGCTGCGGAAAGAAGCCGAGATGCAAGGAATCAACTCCGATCCGGACTGGATGTCCAAGGCTGTCACGCAAATGCTCAAGCTGTACGAGGATGCTTTTAAGGCGTGGCAGGCAGCGAAGAATGACACGGTGGGGTTTGTCTGGGAGTGCGTCATGCCATCAGGCAGAACGCTCTTTATGGGCGATCCGCGCACGCTGGCCAAATTCTGCGTACCGGCAACCTGAGAGTTAGCGAAAGCGATAAGAGATGTTTTATTAACCCCGGCGGGAACATCATTCCCGTTTGGGAGTGGTGCCGCTTTTTTAAGTTTTTTAAAGGAGTAACACCATGCTTAATAAAGTTCAGTTGATAGGTTATCTCGGCGCTGCACCCGAGATTCGTTCCCTTCCAGAAGGGAAGTCTGTCGCCAATTTCAACCTTGCCACAAGTGAAACGTGGAAGGATAAATCAGGCGAACGGCAAGAAAAAACGGAATGGCACCCAATTGTCATTTACGGAAAACTCGCTGAAGTTGCGGGGGAGTACCTTAAAAAAGGCTCTCTTGTTTATTTGGAGGGGAAAATGCAGACTCGATCATGGGAAAAGGATGGGGCAACTCATTACAAAACCGAGGTCATAGCCGACAACATGAAGATGCTGCCAAACGGGAAAAACTCTGCGCAGGAGCC
>CAIQPV010000706.1 GCA_903873725.1 uncultured Nitrosomonadales bacterium | reverse complement strand
GTCAACAAGGCCCCCGAGCCACCCCAAATGCCCACCGCCGTCTGGATCAACCCGCCAGCGCAGAAGCTCAAAGTCAAAGCCTAATCTCGACGACCGGCTGTCTCATTGTTGTTGACACGTTCCGGATGTAGTGCCATCCTTGAGCTTTATGAAGCAAAGCAGGGAAGCGATTTGGCATGCGTGATACCGATAGCGACTGGATTTCGATTGCCGAGCGTCACCCCTATTATGGCGTGCTTGCCAACGAACGGTTCCTGCACCCATCTGCTGACGATCTGATGGAATTCTTTGCCACCGGTGATCGCGATATTGCACACTTGCTTACTGTGGCCGAACGTCAGTTCGGACAGTTCAACCCAAAGTCAGCGCTGGATTTTGGCTGTGGAGTGGGGCGGTTAATCATACCGCTCGCCAGGATGACGGGCAGTGCCACAGGCGTCGATGTTGCAGATGCAATGTTGGCGCTTGCGCAAACGCATGCCGATGATGCCGGTGTCGACGTCGAATTGCTGAACGATATTCCGACCGGCCGCCAGTTCGATTGGGTAAATACCATGATCGTCCTGCAGCACATTCCACCTGCCCGCGGTTACGGCATCATTCGCAAACTTTGGGCTGCCGTGGCGCCTGGCGGCTTGCTGACCCTGCAACTGACCATTTACAAGGATGCCCATCATACCGGAGAGTTGCAACGTGATCTCACCATGTTTCGCTACGATGGAGAGACATTGTTCAGATATCCGGACGAAGAATCGGCTGATGTTGGCATGTCGATGTATGACTACGATCTGAGCCGCGTCTTTTGCATACTCGCGCTTCACGATGGGCAGGCGGTTCATATGGAAAAGACCGATCACGGTGGCTGCCACGGATTTCGGATTTACGTTCGCAAGCGGTGAACTTGCGCGGTCGACGCCGCTTGAGATCAGATCAACAACGCCAGCCCCAATTCGCGTTGATCCGGGCTGTCCCGGTTCACGATACATGGCTTTATCGGTTGCGGTGTCAGCAGGCTGACCCAGAAGCGCCTTGTCACCGGACTGGTATACTGTGCAGAAATTTTGCCGATATTTCCAGCGAGCGGCACGATATCCGGGCCTATTCTAAGCGAACTCGTATTCAGGAAACCAGGCTCTATCGCCATGATCACGCTGAGCGCGATATAGTTTATACCTTCGACAAATGCATACTCGCCAAGCACGGTTTCTGCCGATTCCGTCCAGCGAAATTGCCGCGAGCCATCGTTCTCCAGGCTGTGCCAGCCGGCGCTATTCTGCGCGGGTGCGCCGATCCTCAAGAACTGCGCGCGGGGTTGGTGACGATGAAGCCGACGCGCGGATAAAGCTCGCCCGGGTGCCATTCAAGCTTGGCAACCACCCGCCGTTTCCGGCTCCATGATCCGGCCTGATAGCGAAAGCTGGCATAGAGCCGCCGAACATGGCTGGGTGGCCTACCGACAGGACGCTTGAGCAAATGAGCGAGATCCTGTCCCGCAGCGTGGTGT
>CAIQPV010000705.1 GCA_903873725.1 uncultured Nitrosomonadales bacterium | reverse complement strand
CTGGCCAGTCAGGTAAGCAAGGTCTAGCGCGTCTCGCAGCGCAATATCGGCGGCATCCCAAACGGCCTGGAATATCGTATCCTCAATATAGACATCGCGACCCGTTTCAGAAAATCCCTTTATTCCAGAACAAGGGTTTGGCTTGTCGGTTAATCCCCACGCTCTGGCCATGTTCCAGATGTGGCTGAAGAGCGCCTTTTCTCGGTTTGCCCGCACCTTCGCCGTTTTTCCACGCAGATCAAGATATTGGCGAATGTGTTCGGGTTTGATGCTTTCCAACGGTGCCGGTGGATCGTTGAAAAATTTCAGCAGCCAATCCAGTTCGATAAGGTTGTCGCTCTGCGTGCGAGCGGCTTTAGTCGGGATGACTTCTTTTAAGTATCGATCAGAGACATGCTTGAAAGTGAGCATCTGTACGGCTTGTTCGGGCTTGTCCTGTTCGAGGTCAGCCCATTTGCGAATAGCTGCAGTATATTCGCAGCCGAGTGGAATTTCTCGGCGCGGCTTACCGCCCGCGTCGTAGTAATACCATAGCTTGCCCGCAGCCTTGGCGCGAGCGCGCATCCTCGGTGGCAGGTTCAAATTGACAGTTGGTTTTCTTCCCATGGCAGCCATACTACGCCGCCTTTTGCTCAAACTGCAACAAGGAAGGCTTCCACGCCGATAGTTGTGTGCCAGGCTGCTCCTTTACTCCATCGATAGATGAGCGCGTCACTACAGGCTTTCCGCAGCCGTTTATGCGGAAGGCGATACCCATAGAGCGCAGCTGTGCGATCTGCCGTGCCTTGATGGCATAACCGGTCAGTTCGCGCAACTCGTCTGCAGTGAGAAATAACGGCGTGCTCACATCTTTCTCCTGTATGTCTTCGTCAGATTCCCGCTGATCGAGTGACCTCGGTATCTTAAAATATTGGCCAGCCGCGCTCGGTCACGGTGGCCGTGTGTTGCCTGGCGAAGCAGACCGAAATAGCTGTTAGCCGTCTCGAACAGATCCTCAACATTGATCTGGCGCACTCTGTTCATAGCCTCATTGACCGTGCGTCGGCGGGTTGTCCTGTGCCACGGTTTTATCACTTGGCCAACAAAGTCGATGCCCCGATCGACCGGCTGGAGGATTGTTTTGGCTGGGTTGACGCGCAGGTCAAGATATTCAGGCAACCATACCTCGATGTCCGCCTTGGCTGCATTGAGCCACTGTGGCGATTCGTGCAGCAGGATCATATCGTCCACGTAGCGGACGTAATGCTTACAGCGAAGCTCCTGCTTGATATGTTGATCAAGAGCATCCAGCAGGACGTTGGCAAAAAATTGTGACGATAGGTTTCCAATAGGTAGGCCGTGACTTGCCGGTTGGTTGGTTAATCGTTTGTGCTGGGGTACGCGCTGCAGGAGTTCGGGAGATCCGCGTAACTCAAAATCCTCGCGCGGATCGTGGAACAAAACCTGCTCGGTCAGTTGCATCCACCAAGGCTCGGTGATGCGCTTGGCCAGCAGTTCGCGCACAACGCGCTTATTGATGCTGACGAAGAAGTTGGCGAGATCCAGCTTGAGGTAATGCGCCGGTTTGCTCCAGTTTTGGGTAATGCTGCGGATCTTCGTTTCGAGCCGTTTGGCACCATAGAGGGTGCCTCGACCTTGAATACATGCGCAGCTATCCGCGATGAATCCGGCATAAAAGCGGGGAGAAATACGGTTATATAACAGGTGGTGGACGATGCGGTCGCGGAACTCTGCCGCCCAAACCTCGCGCGGTTTCGGGCGCGTAATAACAAAACAGATGCTTGTGCCGGGGCGATACGATCCATCGCGCAGATCGTCGTCTAACTGGCATAGATTGGACTCAAGATTCAGTTCGAAAGCAAGTGAAGATGGTTTGTTGCGTTTGTTCTTGCGGCAATCAAGGTAGGCTTGCACCAGTTCCTCAAAAGAAAAATCAGCATGGTGACGCAAGTTTTTATCTGCGGACGGCTCGCACTCGGAGCTCAGCGCTCTTGTTGTTATTGTTCTGGTTACCGTTGTTGAAATTCTGATACCAGGCGTTGTTTGAATTGCCCGCGTGCTGCGTTTATTCGCACTATCTACGTCGCTCTGCCGACCGCTGCAGTCGGTCAGCAAAGAAACTGCGCCAGACCGAACCTGGGCAACTAGCCCATTGGTATCTGTGATGCGCATGTCGGTGGCTTTCGCCAGCGGTGCGACCAGATTAAAAGTTCGTACAGGAGTAGTAGCCATGACTATTACCCAGCGGACGAATGTGCGTAATTGCGCCAACCATTGGCCTGTTTGCCGATGCTG
>CAIQPV010000704.1 GCA_903873725.1 uncultured Nitrosomonadales bacterium | reverse complement strand
CCATTCGCCCACTCGGATTCAGCGAAGAAGGGGTGCTGACGCAACACTCCTGGTTCTATCCGATGGAGAATGCGCCTGAGTTTCCCGCTACCAGTGCTTTTGTCAGTGCAGGCCTGTTATTCACGTTTGGAAAAGTCGTGAATGAAGTTCCATATGATCCCCACCTGTATTTTACAGGTGAAGAAATTACGCTGGGCGCGCGTTTGTGGACGAGTGGCTGGGATATTTACTGCCCGAATGAAGTCATTGCCTATCACAATTACGCCAAGCAGCCCGAACGTCCGCGCCACTGGGTAGATCAGGCAAATTGGGTTAATACTCTCATCCTGCGCACCAATCGCCGAATACGCCATATTCTCGGCATCGAAATAATCAATCATGATTCCGGTGATCTGATTAAAATTAAGCGTTATGGTCTTGGTTCGGTTCGCACGCTTGCCGAGTATGAGGCTTTCTCCGCTCTGGATTTCAAAGGACATCTTTTTGAGGGGAAGCCATTACCTTTGCCGATAGTGAAGGCTGACCGGACTGAACAAGTAGAATCACGCGGCAAAACTTTTAAAGGGGGAAAAACCATGAATAGCCGATTTGTCGGGGTTGCAGGTTTGCCACGTTCCGGCTCAACTCTGCTGTGCCAGATGCTGGCCGAGCATCCTGAAATTCATTGCGAAGGGCATAGCTCGCCCTTGTGCAATTCTTTGCTGATGACGCGAAGGGGGATCAGCGACGACCAGTTCATGCTCTCGCAGCTCGATGTGCAGTTCGATACAAGTTATGCCCACCTCAAGACCGCGATGCAGGGCTTTCTGCATGGCTGGTATGCCGGAAACAACAAACCCGTGGTGGTGGATAAAAACCGGGCGTGGCTGCATTGCATCGAGTTTCTTCTGCATCTTGACCCGGAAGCAAAACTGCTGGTTCCGATCCGCGAACTGGGGCAGATATATGGTTCTATTGAAGCCCAACATCAAAAGACAATTCTTCTGGATTTTATCGATCATTTGGCTGACTATGACCGCTTCGGACGTGCCGACCAATTGTTTGCGCATGACAAATCCATTGGCGCCCCCCTATCTTCGATTCGGGCTATTCAGGAATTACCGCAATCGGTTAAAGATCGGCTGTACTTCGTGAAATTCGAGGACTTGATTACGCAGCCGTCGGAGACGATGGCGCGGGCGTTCAAGTGGCTGGGCGTGTCAGCGCACAAGATCGATCCGAAAAAGCTGACCGTGCATCCTCACGAAAGCGACAGTCATTACCGGCACAAGTATCTGCACCGCCAGCAGGCGAAAATCTCACCTCCAAAGAAACACGATATTCCGCCGCGCATTCAGGAGCAAATCGAACGTGCCTGTGGCTGGTATTACGAGTGGTTTTATTCTGATTGGGAAAAAAGCATTTGACGATGGCGGCAGCCAAAAGAGCTATAAACCACGATATTTTGGATGCACAGGAACGGACGCTCGTGGCCGTCCGTTCATGGCCGATTGTGTTGAAAAACTCTTTTTTCAGGTGCGTCCAAAATAACGGCCTAAAGCCACAACATTAAGAATCGCGATTAATATTCGCTACTAATGCGGGCCAGTCATCCAACAACAAACGCGCAGGAAAAACAGGACGCCCCCTACGCTCTTTGAATGAAAAT
>CAIQPV010000703.1 GCA_903873725.1 uncultured Nitrosomonadales bacterium | reverse complement strand
GTACTCCGAGGAACTGGCCACACTGTTATCCTGGGCAGACGAGATTTCGCAACTCAAGGTGATGGCTAACGCAGACAGCCCCACCGACGCCTTGCGCGCACGCGAATTCGGCGCAATGGGCATTGGCCTGTGCCGCACCGAACGCATGTTCAACAGCACTGACCGCTTGCCCATCGTACAGGAAATGATCCTGGCCGAAACAGCAGAAGAACGCCAGGCTGCACTTGATCGCCTGCTGCCGATACAGCGCGCCGACTTCAAGGGTATTTTCAAGGCGATGAAGGGGCTGCCCGTCACCGTACGCCTGCTCGATCCGCCGATGCACGAATTCCTTCCTACAGCCGCGCAACTTGAACTGGAAATTGCCCACCTGCACCAATTGCGCGACACCATCAAGGGACTGGAAGAATTACCTGACACGCTCAAACTACTCAACCCCAAGCTCTATATGCAATATGCTGACGGTTTGACCAAGCTGATGGGTGGACTAAGCGACTTCAAGGAATCACATCTGGAAGAAGATGTAATCCACAGGAAGGAAATCATCCTGAAAAAAGTCAGGGCACTGGCCGAGGTCAACCCCATGCTGGGCCATCGCGGCGTGCGGTTGGGCATCACCTATCCTGAAATTTATTCGATGCAGATACAGGCGATACTTGAAGCTGCCGCGTTATGCGCCAGGGAAGGCGTCGAAATTTATCCGGAAATCATGGTTCCGCAAGTTGCCACGGTGGAAGAACTCAAGCGCATCCACAGTTATGTGCAACGCATCCATAAAATTGTTTCTCTGACCCACGGCATCAATGTGCGATTCAAATTCGGTTCCATGCTGGAAGTGGTGCGCGCCTGCATGCGTGCGCACCGCATGGCGGAAACTGCCGAATTTTTCTCGTTCGGCACCAACGACCTGACCCAGGCCACCTTCTCCTTCAGCCGTGAAGATGCGGAAAACAAATTCCTTCCCGCTTACAATGAAACGGGTATTTTGCAGGACAACCCATTCGAAGTGCTGGACATCAGGGGAGTGGGTCAGTTAATGAAGATGGCGGTGGCAAAGGGGCGTGCAACCAATCCGGACTTGAAAGTCGGCATCTGCGGAGAACACGGCGGGCACCCAGGCTCAATTCGTTTCTGTCATCACATCGGACTCAACTATGTTTCCTGTTCCGGCCCCCGCGTGCCCATCGCGCGACTTGCTGCGGCACAAGCCAAGTTGCTGGAAGATCAATATCAGGAAGGAAACTGATTGTTGAAGAAAAAGTAAACGTATCAGGGAAGCGCTGGATAGACACTATCAAACTCAGTTCAATTGTGTCGTCATGTGCTTTTGTTCAGTGCTTCCCTAAGTTTGCACACTGCAATATAATTTGGCCAGCTCAATAATTTTAAGTTGAACGCTTCATTGTATCCTATTGGCTGTATCCGGAGGTTCAACGTGGCGCGCTAATTCAGATGTGGCCGGTTTCGTTCAGTTTTGGTACCCGCCCAACAATTATCGCGCTTGCTTCCCGACAATTTGGTCGGCATTACGACATGTCATCGGTCGTATGTTTAATGCAAGTTGTTGAACGGTATTGTTTTATCCAGTGGCATCGCTTTTGCATACGCTAATTCAACAACCCCGACAAGCCGGGGATTATTTGTGAGGTCGCACCTTATGCAATCCGTCATGACACGCCGCCGCTTTATCACTTTTGTCGCCGCTGCTGCCGGCCTGCCTTTGCTGCTGAGAGCGGGCGGTGCGCAAGCCAGGCCGACACGCTGGGATGGCACGGCGCTGGGCGCACCCGCTTCCATCCAGCTTTACCATACTGATGAAACCCAAGCGCGCGCTGCCATTGCTGCCGGACTGGACGAACTCAAGAGACTTGAAGCAATCTTCAGCGTTTACCGCCCGGACAGCTCCATCTCCATGCTCAACCGAAATGGTGTTCTCCCAAATGCCCCTGACGATTTCATTGCCATGCTCAGCCGTGCCTTGTCACTGGCCAAAATCAGCGACGGCGTTTATGACCCCACCGTGCAGCCATTATGGCAAACCTATTTCCGCCATTTCATTGCAAACAAACCAAATCCTGCCGGACCTGCACCACGCGATATTGCTGCTGCTCTTGACCTGGTGGACTGGCGTGCAGTCGAAGTGGATGCCGGACGTAATCGTGTTTCCTTTGCCCGCCCCGGCATGGGACTGACGCTTAACAGTGGCGCTCAGGGCTATATTACTGACCGTGTCACCGATGTGTTGCGCGCCCACGGCTTCGACCGCATGCTGGTTGACATGGGCGAGCCGCGTGCGTTGTCTGCCAAACCGGATGGCACTGCCTGGCGAATCGGCATCGCTAATCCCGCCAATCCGGGCAGTACCATCACGACCTTGGAAGTGGTAGACAAATGTGTTGCCACCTCGGGGGGCTACGGCACGCTGTTTGATGCCGCAGGTGCCTTCACCCACATATTGAACACACGTACCGGCAGCACGGCTCCCGCACTTGTAGGAGTCTCGGTTGTGGCAGACCGGGGCATCATTGCCGACGGCCTGTCCACCGCCCTGTTAATGGCACCGGTCGAACACAGACAGGCCATCCTCAAGGCTGCCGGTGGTGACAAGGCCATCTTCGTCACGCCCGAGGGCGTGGTTGCCACCGTGGATGCCTAGGATGAGTACACCCGCAGACAGCACCACGGACTTCAGCGCTCCATCGATGAACGAGGGGATAGCCCATGTGGTGTCGGTAGAGGGTTCTGTGGCTTGGCTGGTACCCGAGCAGACGGGTAGTTGCGGCGGCTGTGCTGCTTCCGGCTCTTGCGGGGCCAAGGGTATCGGCACTCTGGCAAGCCGGTTGGAGTATCGCCGCTTTCAGATCAATAACGAGGCCAATCTCTTTGTCGGTGAGCGCGTGGTGATAGGCATTCCTGATAACGCACTGATCAAGGCTTCAATTACCGCTTACGCCATTCCGCTCGCCACCCTACTGCTGGCTGGCGCCCTGGCACAATGGCGATTTGGCAGCGACCTCGCCACCATGGCTGCGATGATTGCAGGCCTCGCGGTCGGACTGGGATTTTCGCGAGTGGGTGCAGGACGTTTATTGATGCAGGGCAACCTGGCTCCCCGTTTTCTTCGCCGGGCAAGGCCTGGTGAAACGTGTAATCAACCTTAAGGGATAGAATAATGAAAGAATACGTATTGCTGATGGTAAGTGCGGCATTGGTCAACAACGTGATTCTGGCGCGTTTTCTTGGACTGTGTTCGTTCATGGGCGTCACCACCCGCATAGATGCAGCCACCGGCATGGGCATGGCGACCACTTTTGTGATCACAGTCTCGTCCATGGCAGACTGGGCAGTCCAGACCTATTTGCTGGAACCCTTTAGCCTTGGCTACCTGCGCACGGTGACGTTCATTCTGGTCATCGCCGCCGCAGTACAATTCACCGAGATGACGGTAAAAAAGGTATCCCCACCGTTGTTCCAGATGCTGGGCATTTATTTGCCACTGATTACGACCAACTGCGCCGTGCTCGGGGTCGCGCTGCTGCTGGTCGAAGGCAGGATGAGCTTTATTTCCAGCACCCTGTTTGCTTTCGCTTCTTCCATTGGTTACAGTCTGGTGATGGTCATGTTCGCAGGTCTGCGTGAACGTCTGGCGCTGGTAGATGTCCCACGCCTGTTCGCCGGCCCGCCGATAGGTTTTATCGTTGCCAGCTTGCTGGCGTTGGCTTTCATGGGCTTTTCCGGTATGAGTACAAGTTAAGGAGATAAAAATGTTGATGGCTATCGGTAGTCTTACAGCAATGGGTGTCACTCTGGGCACCATACTTGGCGCAGCGGCAAAATTTCTTGCCGTGGAGGAAAACCCGCTGGAAGAAGAATTAAAGGCGATGCTGCCCGGTTCACAGTGCGGTCAGTGCGGGTTTATCGGCTGTGGTCAGGCGGCAGCGGCGCTGGCGAAGGGCGAGGCTCCGGTGACGCTGTGTCCACCGGGCGGTAAAGCGGTTGCCGAAGCCCTGGCCAAAAAGCTGGGCATTACCGCCGATCTCTCCGAACACGAAGAGAAAGTGCCTGAATATGCTTTCATCAATGAAGCGCTTTGCATCGGTTGTACGCGCTGCATCCGCGAATGTTCGGTTGATGCCATTCTGGGTGCCAATAAGCTGATGCATACGATTATCGCAGAACCCTGTCACGGTTGCGCCAAGTGCTTTGCCGTCTGTCCCACCGACGCTATTGTGATGCGCCCGATTGAGGTGACACTGGGTACCTGGCACTGGTCCAAGCCGGGAGATGGGCACGCCGTGCATTAATAACAAGCATTAATAACAAAATCGTGCCCGGAAAAGCGAATGCCCTTCCGACGTTGCGACCCAGTTTAAGGAATACTGAATTATGAAACTCTTCCAAGTTCGTGGCGGCATCCACCCTGATTATCGCAAGGAGGGCACCAGCGAGAAACCCATTGTTTCCATGCCTTTGCCAACTGCTCTCTACATTCCGCTTCAGCAACACATCGGCGCTCCCGCCGAAGCGCTGGTTGCCGAGGGCGCTCTGGTCAAAAAAGGCCAGATGATTGCGCGCAGTCAAGGTGCCGTATCTGCGCCCCAGCACGCGGCCACATCGGGCCGAATTTCGGCTATTGCCCAAATCCCCGCACCGCACCCTTCCGGCCTCTCGCAGTTGACTATCATTCTGGAACCGGACGGCAAGGACGAATGGGTCGAGTTGCCCCCCCCCATCGCCGACCCCTTTACCGTTGATGCCCATACCATTCATCTCCGCGTTGCCGAATCGGGCATTGTCGGCATGGGTGGAGCAGCTTTCCCCTCTGCGGTGAAACTAACCCTTGGCACGCAGAAAAAACTTGATACCCTGCTGCTCAACGGAGCCGAGTGCGAACCTTACCTGACCTGCGATGACCGCTTGATGCGCGAATATGCCGACGAAGTGATTGATGGTGCCCGCATCATGGCTCACGCGCTTGGCGCTCCCAGGGTTTTAATCGCCATCGAGCAGAACAAGCCGGACGCCATAGCCATCATGACCAAGGCCGCTGCGTCGATCGCCGCCGTCGAAGTGGTGTCTGTGCCGGTACAGTACCCGATGGGTTCCGAGCGCCACCTGGTGCAGGCAGTCACCGGTCGCGAAACGCCGGCGCGCAAGCTTACCGCCGACCTTGGCGTAGTGGTACACAATGTCGCCACCGCCCGCGCCGTTCACCACGCCGTCCGCTTCGGGCGTCCGCTGATTTCGCGGATCGTGACTGTGAGCGGCGGTGCTATTCGCGATCCCAATAATGTTGAGGCAGCCATCGGTACCAAGGTGAGCGATCTGGTTGAATTCTGCGGCGGCTTTTCAGTGCGCCCCGAGCGTCTGGTCAATGGCGGGCCAATGATGGGGCAGCCCCTGCCCAGTCTGGACGTTCCGGTGGTCAAAGGCATGTCGGGAATACTGGGCCTCACCGCCGATGAAATTAATGATAGTCCGACCAATCCCTGCATCCGTTGCGGCACCTGTGTAACCATCTGCCCCTGCGGCCTGTCCCCGGTGGATATGTCCTCTTTTATCCGTAAGGATAATCTGGAAAGTGCAGCAAAGTTGGGCGTAATGGACTGCGTCTCGTGCGGCAGTTGTTCGTGGGTGTGCCCGTCGCACATCCCACTGGTTCATTACTTCAATTATGCCAAGGGAATGTTGAACGACCTGGATCGCGAGAAGCGCAAAAATGATCGGGTCAAGACCTTGGTAGAAGCGCACATGATCCGCATCGAGAAGGCTGCAGAAGCCAAGAAAGCTGCGTTGGCCGCAAAGAAATCCGCTACAGCCGCATCACCTGCCGCGACCGAACCCCATCCTGCCTCCCCTGCCCCAACTGCCGAAGAAAAGGTTAACGCATGACATTAGCTACCACAAGCGGGCCTTTTACCCACAAGGCCAACAGCGTCCAGAAAGTCATGACCACGGTGCTGCTGGCTTTGCTGCCTGCCACTGCTTTTGATATTTACCTGTTTGGCTGGCCGGCACTGTTTTTGTTCATTGTAACCATTGCTTCGTGCGTGGCGGTCGAAGCGGTATGTGTTTCATATGCCGATCGTCCGGCAAAGGTTTCTTTAAGCGATAATTCGGCTGTGCTTACCGGCTGGCTGATGGCTGCCAGCCTGCCGCCCTGGTCGCCCTGGTGGATCGGCTTGCTGGGCGCAATTTTCGCCATCGCATTAGCCAAGCACGCTTTCGGCGGTCTCGGGCAGAACGTGTTCAACCCTGCCATGGTGGGTCGTACAGTATTATTGGTGTCATTCCCTGTCATCATGACCTCGTGGGTGTTGCCGCACCCGCTGTTCTCGGCTGGCGCACCCAGTTTCGCGGATGCCATTGCCATTACCTTTGGCGGCCACATGCCTGACACGGTCAGCGCAGCCTCGGCACTGGGTTACGTCAAAACGGAATTGTCTCGCGGCATTCCGGTGACTCAATCCATGGCCCAAGTGGCTCAGGTACCCGACCTGATGGACATGGCGCTGGGCTACCGCGCAGGAAGCATGGGAGAAACTTCAGCGATTCTGATTCTGTTTGGCGGGTTGTTTCTATTATACAAACGCATCATCTCATGGCACATTCCGGTGGGTGTGATGGCTACACTGTTTTTAATGGGAACCATTTTCCATTTGGTTGACCCCGCCCGTTTTACCACGGGTCAATTCCATCTGATGTCCGGCGCCACTTTTCTGGGCGCTTTCTTCATCGCTACCGATTACGTAACCTCTCCGGTATCGAAGACCGGGCAATTGATTTTCGCCGCTGGCGTGGGTTTGCTTGCCTGGCTTATTCGTACCTTTGCCGGTTATCCTGAAGGAATGGCTTTCGCGGTGCTGCTGATGAATGGGCTGACTCCCATCATTGACCAGTACACCCGTCCGCGCGTGTTTGGGCGCAGCCGCACGGGAGAACCGCTGCCGCTGACGAAGGAGAAGCCATGAAAGAACACCGCACCATGGTTCACGGGGTGATTCTGGGTATTTTCTGTCTCGGCTTCGGGCTATTGCTCGCCATCACCAACAGCGTCACGGCGAAGGATATTGCCGCACGTGCCCTGGAAGACAAACTCAATTCGCTCGGCCAAGTAATCCCGGACAGCATCCACGACAACAATCTGGTAAAAGATGCGATCACCATGAAGAACGACCGCGATAAGGAAATCACTGTTTACCGCGCCACCAAGGAAGGTAAGGTGACCGGTTTGGCCTATGAGATATATGGAACAGGCTATGCCGGTGAAATCAAGCTCATGCTGGGTATCGACGCCCAGGGCAAGGTTCTCGGCGTGCGCGTTCTCGCCCACAAGGAAACTCCGGGGCTGGGCGACAAGATCGACGTGAAGAAAACCGATTGGATCCTGCGCTTTACCGATTTGAGCCTTGGCAATCCACCGCTTGAAAAATGGAAAGTAAAGAAAGACGGCGGTCAGTTTGACCAGTTTGCCGGTGCCACCATCACCCCTCGCGGCGTGGTGCGGGCAATCAAAGAAGGGCTTGAGTTTTACGATGCCCACAAAGCACAAATGTTGGAGGGACACTAAAATGACAACGGAATATAAAACCATCATAAAAGACGGCCTGTGGGAAAACAACGGCATGCTCGCCATGCTGCTTGGCCTGTGCCCGACCATGGCGATGACTACCAGCGCCACCAACGGCTTGGGCATGGGTCTGGCAACTGCGGTGGTGATGGCCGCCTCGGGCCTGCTGGTATCCATATTCCGCAGCCAGATCACCCAGGAAGTGCGCATTCCCGTCTACATCCTGATCGTTGCCTCCATGGTGACACTGGTTGATCTCTGCATGAATGCGTGGATGCATGAACTGTACAAAGTGCTGGGGCTGTTCATTCCTCTCATCGTATCCAATTGCCTGCCGCTTGCCCGCCTCGAAGCTTTTGCCTCCAAGGAACCTCCTGCACAATCGCTGATGGACGGTATTTTCATGGGCATTGGCTTTACTTTCGCATTGACCGCCATCGGTGCAGTGCGCGAAATTACCGGTTCCGGCACCCTGTTTGCCGACGCCTCTCTGCTGCTGGGCCCCGCCTTCAAGTTCATGGAAATGCGCATCTTGCCCGCTGACACGGGCATATTGATGATGATCCTGCCACCCGGCGGGTTTCTGGTCGCCGGTCTGATGGTAGTGGGTAAACGCATGCTTGATGTACGCGCCGGGAAAGCTATCCAGATGGGCGGTGCCCATAGTGCCGCGTAAGGAATCAGTTATGAAAATTGGAATTGCTTATGCACTGTCAAAGCGTCAGGTATGGTTCGATGTCGAGGTACCGGAGGGGGCAACTATTCAGGATGCCATCAATAAATCAGGAATCCTCAAACAATTTCCCGAGATCGATCTGACGGTGCAAAAGGTCGGCATCTACAGCAAAGTAAGCAAGCTGGACGCCGTGCTCAGCGATGGCGACCGCGTCGAAATTTACCGCCCCATCACCTGCGACCCGAAAACTGTACCGCGCAAAGCCAAGGCCGGGGATGCATCCGAAGCTGACGCGGGTTAAGCAAGATCGTTTGAGTTAATGCCAAACTCGCGCAGCAAGGTACCGTCTGATTGCTGAGCTTGCCTTGGCACCCTTGCAGTACATGTGATGTTAACACTATGCGCATCGAAGAAGACCTCAAGCTTGATTTTACGGATGTACTCATCCGCCCCAAACGTTCGACCTTGATTTCCCGGTCGGAAGTGGACATTCGCCGTGAGTTTACCTTTCATCATTCCGGGCGAAAGTACTCCGGCATTCCGATCATCGCCGCCAACATGGATTATGTTGGCACTGTCGAGATGGCCAGAGCTTTGGCCAAACATCAGCTTTCCACTGCCCTGCTCAAGCACTACGACGAAGAAACTCTGGTCGCCTTTTTCCAGGAGCAGGGCATCAGCCAACGAACGTTCTACTCCATGGGCATTGCCAAAGATGATTACGCCAAATTCTGTCGCGTCTTTGATCGCGTCGGAGATGCCGTGGAATTGGTCTGTGTAGACGTTGCCAATGGTTATACCAAATCCTTCGTTGATTTTATCCACAAGTTACGGAATACGCACCCAAAGATCACCCTCATGGCAGGTAATGTGGTAACCGGGGAAATGACCGAGGAACTTATTCTTGGCGGCGTAGACATCGTCAAGGTCGGCATCGGCCCCGGCTCGGTTTGCACCACACGCAAGATGGCCGGGGTCGGCTACCCGCAGCTCTCCGCGATTATTGAATGTGCCGACGCCGCCCACGGGCTGGGCGGCCTGATCTGCGCCGACGGCGGCTGCACCTCGCCGGGCGACCTGGCCAAGGCTTTTGGCGGTGGGGCAGATTTCGTCATGCTGGGCGGCATGCTCGCCGGTCACGACGAATGCTCCAGCGAATTTATTGAAAAAAACGGCGTGCGCAAGGTGCCTTTTTATGGCATGAGTTCGCGTACTGCCATGGACAAGCATGCGGGCGGCGTTGCCAATTACCGCGCCTCTGAAGGCAAGGCAGTACTGCTGGATTACCGCGGATCGGTGGAAAATACCCTGCAGGATATTCTGGGCGGCATACGTTCGGCCTGCACCTACGTGGGAGCACGCAGGCTGAAGGAGTTGTCGAAACGCACTACGTTCATTCGGGTTTCCCGCCAGACTAATGATGTGTTCGGGGATTCCTGACAATTCCTCTCATTTTCACCCAAGCGCCGCTTGCTTTCAGAGTTGTTACAATACTGTTCACTTAAGAGAAATTCCGTTCGCCCTGAGCTTGTCGAAGGGTTCTGGTTGCGAAGCTGGTGGTTCGACAAGCTCACCACGAACGGTTAAGTAAACAGTATTGGAGTTGTTACTGGACCGCCGTCCCGGACAAATATGGACACGGGATTATAATTTCTGTCACCTTGACCTTCAGCTTCGCGGCAAGCAATATGGCAACATGAATTGCGGCGATAGTCCGAATGGGGGGCGAATTGCTGCTACGCTACATAATAAACAACCCGGCGCCAAGAGCACGGGGTATTGAGTGGAAGTTTCAAACGACTGCGAAACCCACCCTCATCCCAACCTTCCCCCTGAGGGGGAAGGGGCGAACGCATCCCCGCAACAATTCCCAAAAGTGTCTATTCAACTTTAGCTCTTTCTCAGTAAAGCCTCAAACTTGTCGAGTGCTATCGGTTTGCTGAACAAATATCCCTGATAGGCATTACAACCAATTCGGGCAAGAAAATTTCTCTGCTCCTCAGTTTCCACGCCTTCGGCGAGGACATCAATGCCAAGGCTCTGCGCCAGTGTCACAATAGCAATAGCAATAGCAGCATCAGTAGGATCGGTAAGAACGTCAGTCACAAAAGATCGGTCAATTTTCAATTTCTCAAGCGGCAGGCGCTTCAGATAAGAAAGCGAAGAATATCCGGTTCCGAAATCATCCAGGGCAAAACCGATGCCACGGGCTTTCAAGATGCTCATCTTTGCAATGATATCCTCCACATCTTCCAGCAACAGGCTTTCAGTGAGTTCCAATTTAAGCTTT
>CAIQPV010000702.1 GCA_903873725.1 uncultured Nitrosomonadales bacterium | reverse complement strand
TCAACCCATTGCACCGGAGGACCATCTAAGCCAATTAAATCTAAAGGCTCTTCAACACACAGGGCTGCTAGCTGGGCAATGGGTAGTGCGTTGCGCAAGTTTTTATCTAAATGCAGTTTTGCTTGTTGTAAAGGGATATCCGTTGCTTGCCTAAAGATTCCCTGGCGGATATCACCAAAGACATAGATGCGTCCCTTTTCCTGGTCCTTGAGCGCTCCAATAACAACACTCCACCAGTCAGCATGAAAGTCTTGAGCTTCATCAATAACGACAGTGTCGTATTTGAGTTCTTCGGGCATGTTCTTTAAATGCTCTACTAGTTGATCTGGTAGTACTGAGTCCCAGTAACCATCACCAGTTCCGCGCTCGCCTTGCATACCTAATTTGTTACCTAGTGAGTGCAATGTGCCAATAGTGAGTTGATCTAACTGTTCAAAACCTTCAAAGCGTCTGCGGATGTATTCAGATAAACCGTAGTTGTAGCAAAGAAATAGCACTCTATCCCCCGCCGCAGCGCGGCGGCGGGTTTGTTCTATTGCAATATAAGTCTTTCCGCAGCCAGCAGAGCCAAGGATAGAGAACTTAGGCATTGCAATACACAGATCTAAGATTGCAAACTGCTGCTCAGTTAACTCAACTACTTGCTCTTCGCGCTCAATGCCCATCTCTGTGAGAGATTTTTGTGTTGCAAGTGGCATGCTCAGTGCGCCTAGTAAGGCACGGATTTCTAGGACTGTAGGGCGAAATACTTGATTAGAAAGATCACGCATGATGCGATCTGCCAATGAAACTAAGTCCACTTCATCATGAATTGATCCACGTGGAATTGTTGGGCGTGAATAAGCACTTGGAATATCCGCATACGGCAAGACGACTGCTGGACGAGCAGCAAAGTGTGCCACGCTAGATTTTTGTGTGAGGAAGCGTTTAAGGGCATACATATTCTTAGTTGCCTGTGCCATTGGAAAAACATCTCGCTTGCCTTTGGCATCTCTTTGCGTGAAAGAGTCGTCCTCATTAGGTGTTACTTCCCCACCTTTGACCTCAAGTACTGCAACACCCAAATCAGACCAGAAGATCACAAAGTCCATCTCAAACTCTTGATTAGCTTCAAGAATTTTAAGGCCATGAACCACCACTGCATCTTGGGGAAGTTGTTGCATCAACTCTTGCCACACAACTTTTTCGGATGGGTCTGCAAATACTGGCTGGGCCGGGATGGAGCGTGGGGGCATGGGCTAAAGGTTAAGAGATAGAAGAACTCTTGTCACTCGCTAGCCCTTAATGGGGCAACTTTTATTGAATTAGGCTTGACCAAGAACTGCAATCCGAACTTTGCTTGGTCCTGTAAGTGTTGGTCGTCGAACTTCCAGACGAAGAGGAATCTGAGTCTTCATTCCTTCTACGTGACTGACAATACCGATGATTCGATCGGCTGAACGAAGATCTTCGAGCGCAATACGAACTTCTTCGAGAGTGTCATCGGATAAGGAACCAAATCCTTCATCAATAAACAATGTGCCTAGCTCAATACCACCCTGATCTGCCTTAATTACTTCAGCTAAACCAAGTGCAAGTGATAGTGATGCGTAGAAAGTCTCACCGCCGCTGAGAGTTTCAGCTGGTCTTTCAAAACCAGTATGACAGTCCAAAATTGTGATTCCAAGGCCCGCTGTTTTCTGTCTTCCAACTTTTTCGTCGTTCAAGCGGAATTCATACTTACCATGACTAATCTTTCTCAAAATTACACTTGCCCGCTGCAAGATAAGTTCAAGTCGTTCTTGCAACACATAGTTAGTTAACTTCAAATCATAAATATTCGTTCCATGCACCCAACGATCTAGTGAAAGATATGGTGCTCCATCCTTTGCAATCCTCTTCAAATCATTAAGCGCTGTACTAATTCCATTACTGATGCGATCTAAGCGCTCGATGGTCCCTGCACTTTGGGCCAAGCGAGCCTGAACCTCCACTAATTCAGCCTCAAGGTTGACAAGAGTCGTCGAAATCTTCTCTAACTTAGTTTTTAGCGCTTCTGGCTTTGGAAGAACCCCCCAAGTCTTCTGTGCTAACAAAGCTTTTGTCGCACTAAGTTCTTTG
>CAIQPV010000701.1 GCA_903873725.1 uncultured Nitrosomonadales bacterium | reverse complement strand
GTCTGGGATTGTCACATCTGTGGAGGAAGAACCGTTTACCACGGTTGCAGTGCCAAGTGGAATCGAACTAAACGCCCAGCAAGTGCTTGTAGGGCAATTAACTCTGTTTCCGACGACCGTAGACCAAACAAGTTGATAGGTGCCGTCAGTTGCGACTTTTGTTGTCTTGACATTGACCTTGGTCAATATCGGACCCGTAGTTTGCGAAAGCGTCATAGTTGCTTGGGTATTTGGATCTAGACCAACGCTTGTTAAAGTCGTATGAAGATTAGATGTAGGAGTTACCTGTGCTGGGAAAGTTTCAGTTGGAGCTGAGATCCCAGCGTCTTTTGTGACGGTGAATGCGACTGTTCCACCATTGGTATAAGGAATTGGAGATTGAATAACGTTGAGATACCTAAATCCAATTGCGTTACCAACGCTTACATAATGCACTCCGCGTGGGCCAGATGCATAGATTACGACTTTACCTACTCCACGGGTCCAGATAGCCTGCTCTTCGCCAGCGTACTGGTTGTCGTAGTGAACTGATCCACCAGCGGTATAAAGACTTGCACCCATTCCGGTGTAAGTGACAGTTATTGGCGTACCAATTGGTCCACTCGTTGGCGTAACAGTCAACGTCCGGTTGATTTGATATCCGGCATGTCCGACTGCAGCTCCGTTTACAACTGCGTAAATGTCGTGAACTCCCCCAAAATCAGCGGGAACTTTTGTTGGCAAACTAAACGCACCATTTGCATCAGTGGTCACTGTGGCCATATTAACGGTTACTTTTGTAAATGATATTCCGGTGTAGTTAACCGAGCTTGGTTCGATATCTGTAATCCAAGTTCCGGTGTTAGTTCCCCACGTTAATTGAACTGACGTGCTTGCTGGGAGCCCTGTTCCAGACACGACGAATGGATCGCCGACCACACCTTGGTTGGGCGTCAACTTTAGGTTGACCATTGTTGTAGGAATTGTGAATGCAGCAGCCGTAACCGCTGTGAACGGAAGCGGGGCTACGCCTGGAATATTTGCTGGCTGAACGAGTGGTAGCGAATTAACCAATGTATCGGCACCCATGGAAGGGGCCACCAGAAATATAGAGAACAGCGACACGATGACGCCTTTTGCTATTAGAGACTTTCGTGGTGAAGCTATTTTCGTTTTCATGATGGACCCTTCCTAGAGTTGTTTGATATTTTTTAGGAACCGCGTACTGGTTTCTTTTTAACTATTCAGTTTTGTTGGTATTAGTTTGTAGGCACTGCGTAGAGCGTTACCTGTGATGTAGGAGTGAAGCTTGACTGCCATACTCCGACTGCACCTTTAAGTGCTGGTGTTACTGGGACCGTGCGGTAGTAACTGACGCGGTCATAGATTTGTGCTCCGTTGGCGTCTCTCACGCGCTTGCCGTTAAGCATGCGTGGTGCCAATTTTGTAGAAAGTACTTTGATCGAACTTTGATCCTTGGTAACTACTGTCACCTTGAAGTTAACAACTCCCAATGTGCCGTAGAGCCCGGCAGCGGTTCCAGTTTTGAGCGGAGCAGACCAGAAAGAGACACCGCTATGGTTTCCGTAAGTAAGTGGAATTGGATTGGCTATTCCTGCGACGGTTACATAAGCACTTGCTACGTTGCTGCTATCAAGCACAGCACCACCAAGGTCTGAGTCATTACCGTAGACTCGGAAGACGATCGTTTGACCAACAATGAATTGACTGGTGATCGCGCAACTAACGCCAAAACGTGGGGCTAATGCGCCAGTTGAACCGCTCGCAATGATGGTGTCGACATACAAACTAATAGGTGAAGGAACTACTCCCTGAACAGGGGTTCCGATCTTTACCGTCAATGGGGTTGCGTTAGCTGCGGTGAAATTAACGGTGTCTGTTGGTGTAATCGTTGCATTGAGAGTGGTTGGTCCAGATGCTGCTGGAACCCATGAACACTTTGCAACAAAGGGTGCAACAGTCGTTGTGGCAACGGCTTCGCAACCGGTAATTACGGTGGTACCGACCGAGAATGCAACATTTCCTGCAGTGCCTGTCGTTGCAACAATTATTGCAGGATCAAGACCGAAGGTGGTGCTTCCTCCTGATAGAACAATGGTTGGAGCAGCTGCAGCGGCGAACGCTGATGATGTTCCTACTATTGCTCCTCCTGTTAGGGCCAGAGCCACTACCAAGACTTTCGAGGTCATACGTTTCATTGCTTTGCTCCTTTTAGTTGAGAATTACTTAGTATTGAAAGTGCCTGTGATGGTGAAAGTCAGTGCGCCGGTTTCGTTGGTACCGGCTGCTGTTGAATTGACTGGGAAACTTCCGGTGAATTTCAGGGTTCCGGTTGCTCCCGCATACTTTCCAGTACCACCGGTGATAGTTGCTGTGCCGTTTATTGCTACGGTTGTAGGTGCGGCAGAGGCTTTGCCACATCCTTGTGAAGATGGATCAAAGGTTGCTTTTAAGGTATTTGTTCCGTCTGATATTGATCCAGCACCAGAGATGGTGTCACATTGGCTTGATGGTGAAGATGAACCGGATCCAACGAGTTGAGTGAGACCTAGTGTTGTCCCAGTTCCCGTTGCCGTGACCGATGTTGCTTGTACATCCGAATCGCTCCAGAGCATCGTTATCTTGCCTGTGTAAGTTGCATTAATGGTCAAAGACTTTGCGGAAGTTGCGGCTGGAGCGCTCTTAACGGGTGCGGGCTTTTTCGTTGTCCAACCAGCTGGACACTTCGGTGCTGCCGCCTTCACGACTTTGCTGCCAGTTCCTTTGTAGCAAGTAATGGACTTTGTTGCAGCGTTCGCTGCGGAAGCACCAACTATTGCTCCACACACCAAAGTTGTTGCGACAATAGAACACAGCCACTTTATGCTTTTAATCCGCGTCATTTCTTAAACCGCCATCTCGTATATAGGTTCTTGCTATACGAGAATTGTCCTTGGGCAGATGTACCAAGTCATTGAAATTCACTGGGGCTAGCACTTTAGGGATTATCTGCTGGATCACATTAATTTCGCAGGGGGTGTGATCCAGCAGACATCAGTTGCCAGCTAAAAACTGATACCTATTTATTACCTAAATTTTGCCTATCATTTAACTAACTTTGCAGAAACTATGTATCTATCTGGAGCGCTACCTATGTAATAGAACGGATAGCACGTGCTCAACGTCAGGGTTGCAGTGGGTGTGGGAACGATCACAGTCTTGTCATTGGCAAGGACGATCCGAGTTCGTGTCACCGAATAGTTGAATGTTCCACTACTCGTTTTGATAACTATTAAGTCCCCGAGTTTGAGCCTTCCGAGCTTTGAAAAAACCGTATCTCGATGCCCCGCCAAAACCGTATTGTCTTTCGCACCCGGCATCACACTATTCACAAAATGACCAACGCCATGCTTGAGGCTGTTGTCATCAGTACCTTGAACTATCGGGTACGTCTCAGAAAGCTTTGGGATCGTAATGATTCCAATTACTTCGCCCAATTTGACTGGCGAATAAACTGCATTTGCAACCACCGGATTGCTCAACTTGGCAATTTCTATGCTTGTGGAAGCCTGGAAATTATTTTCCTGATAAATCTGAACAAGAGCTACCCCCGTACTGACACCGCCTATGGTAAAAACCAAGGCTGCCAGTACGAGAATAACTCTCCTCATTTTTCTCATCCAATCATCTTTAGATCTTTGGAGACTTCTTTAATCCCATAACGAAGCCGGAGACGATCATGGCACCTGCACCGAGTGCAAGTAGGTTGAACCATGGAGAACCTGTCTTAGGCAAGGTGCCACCAGTTTGAGTTGGTGGTGGAGTTGGCACTGGTGTTCCAGGTGTCACTGGAGCAACCAACGGTGGTAACTCAGTATTAGTTTGAATGACTGTGATGTCATCTCCAGCCTTCACATCAATGAAGTTGGAAGCTTGACCAACAATATCGAAACTATTGATGTATTTAGAGAATAGTGCGCCATCAACTTCGCCGACGACGTATGTTCCGGGAGCGACAATATATGCGCGACCTGGAGCGGCCATTCCTACATCTGGACTACCGACCACATCTACACCCCAATGACGGAGTGAGATTTGGAAATCGCCGGGTGTAGCAGTTCCGCCGTATAGGTTTCTTACAACCTTAATGACGTGAATTGTGGCTGTAGTAACTGTCGGAACAGTAGGTACTACTACTGGAACGATTGGAACTACTGCTGCCGCTGTGCAGATGAAAGTCTGAACCGCTAATAACGGTACTGCGCCGTTGTACAACTGAATTATGACCGGACCGACCGTGGTCGGTGTCGTAGTTACAGTTATTGTCTGAGCTGTCTGCACCCAATTAGTAGCCGGAATTATTACGCCGTCTACGGTGATGTTAGATAGTGCAGTTGGAAAACTTCCGTTCAAAACCACGGTCGTTGGTCCACTCGTTACACAAGCTGCAGGCGTAACTGAAGAAATCGTTGCACTCTGTGCTGGTGGTGGAGGTGTTACTACCACCGCTGCACAATTGTCGTTCGTGATGGCAACGTTATCTAGAGTAACTGCCGAACCCGCCATCAAAGATCCAGCGACGCTGGCACCAGTATTAGCGGTGATTGACGATTGAGCATAAACGTGACCTACGAAGGTAGCGGCAGTACCCAATGTGGCAGAAGATTGAACTGCCCAAAAGACGTTGCATGCTTGAGCTCCACCGGTCAAGGTAATCAAACTACTGTTTCCAATAGATAGGGTGGACGTTGTCGTAAACACGAAGACTGAACTTGCGTCACCGCCTCCATTGAGCGTCAAGTGACCACCAATGCCTAGGCTTCCTGCTCCAAGTGCATAAGCACCTGCACCTAAAGTAAGTCCATCAAGTGCGGTTCCAATTGAAGTTGGTGATTGGCCAGTGTTTGCCGCAGTATAGGCAGCAGCGCCAGCATTCGTAGCACTGAGACCTAAAGCATCGCTATTGTGCAATACACCGGCGATTCCAGGTGGAAAACCAGTTGGTGCTGGTCCGGCGTTGCCACCGTACATATTCCCAGCGGAACCAGAAAGCACGCTGTTTCCAGTATTTGTTATCGTGCTAGCAAGAACGCCGAAACTAGATGTTCTGTTCCACGACATAGTTGACAGATGTGGCGAGACATAGTTGACACTTTGGGATGTTACAGAGTCCCCGTCCTAATGCCTTTTCTCAAGTAATTATCTTGTCATTGCTCCATGATGGGTTAACCCCCACACAGGCAG
>CAIQPV010000700.1 GCA_903873725.1 uncultured Nitrosomonadales bacterium | reverse complement strand
GGAAATCAGTTTTACCGCGCCGCTAATGATATCGAAGATTTGGGCAACCATAATCTTATCTTCCCCGTCATTGTTGTCAACCTGCTGGCTGCAACAAACAGCCTGTTCCGCAAACAAGGTTCGGCGTATTTCCTCTGCTGCCCCCGGTGCTTGCGGAGCACTATTAGCCAACACGGCACTCCAGGCAGGTTGCCCGCCCAGTAAAATAATCAATTGCGCCAAGCAACAAAAATAATAATATCGGCTCATATATAAAGAGTTAGTTTTGCTGACAACCACCTGCATCTGTCAGGGGTTATTATCCATGGCTGCAAGCCTACTTAATTTAACCAATAAAATCAACATAAGCGCCTTGGGAAATGAAGCCTATGGCAACTCAGCGTGCGCTCATCGTCCCGGGACGTTACCCCAAAGCAACTTATGCAACTGCACTTGCATACGTACCGGCAAGTGGTCCCGCAATATCCACCCGGCCAAATCTGCGGGGGACAGTTTGCCTTGCACCGGGGCAAACAGCACGGTGCACTTGCTGTCTAACTCATGCTTAAGCATCACTTGCCTGGCCCACGTGTAATCTGCTTCATCACACAGCACAAACTTGATTTCATCGTGCGCATTCAGCACTGCCAGATTGCTCCACAGATTCTTTTCCACTTCGCCGGACGCCGGTGTTTTGATGTCCAGCACCCTCATAACGCGCGCATCCACTTCACTGACATCGAGCGCTCCACTGGTTTCAAGTGATACCTCGTAACCCTCATCGCACAAAGCCCGCAGCAGAGGCAGACAATTCCTCTGCGCCAGCGGTTCGCCACCGGTGACCGTCACGTAGCGTGCTTGATGGAGTGCAACCTGTTCGATAATTTGCGCAATGCTGGCGTCGTGCCCGCCACTGAACGCATAGCTGGTATCGCAATAAACACAGCGTAACGGACAGCCGGTAAGTCGAACAAACACCGTGGGGAGACCGACACGGCTGGTTTCGCCTTGCAGGGAATAAAAAATCTCGGTGATGCGCAGTTTCGGCACTTTACCGGCCTGTCCAGCCGCTTGCACCCGTATGGAGCAGGCCGGAGGCTGTCTGCCGCCAGCCTCCCGTTGCGGGAGCAACTGCTATGCTGTCTCCCGTGCAACCGGGCTGCCCTTCACCGGGTCCGGGCGGCAATTGTTCGCTGACAGGCAAAGCGGGCATGAAATCACGCGGTCTATTACTTATTTGGGATCGTCAAACGTCTCTTGGCTTCACTGGCCGCTTCGCTGCCGGGATATTTAGCAATAAGTTGCTTGAGAGTTTTCCTGGCTGCTGCCGGATCCTTGAGTTCTTGCTGGCAATCCGAAATGCCCAACATGGCTTCGGGCGCCTTTGGACTTGAACCAAACTTGCCCGCCAGCACTTGATAACTCGACAGCGCATGCTGGAAGTCATTCAACAAAAAATATGCAGCACCCATCTCAAAATGGGCACCGGGTACATTAGCCGAATCCGGAAATTTTTTCAGGAAGTCCTGATACGCGGCTATGGCGTCCTGATGCTTGCCCATCTTGAACAGGCCATGGGCAGTGCCGAAAGCAAAATCCCCGGCGGGATCACTGGTTGCCGGGGCATTACCGGCACCTGCCGCGGATGGTGCCGTATCCGTCTGCTCAAACCGGCGCAAACGGGTATCCAGATCGATGTAAAAATCTTTCTGCCGCTTGTCGGTATCCTGCAATTTGTGCAACAACTCTTCATTCTGCCCACGCAAGCTGCGCAATTCCGTACTCATGCTCTCGATCTGTGATTGCAGATCGAGCATGGTACGGGTTTGCTGCTTGTTGGCTTCATCCAACTGGCTGTTGGTCTCAAGCTGTTTCTTGCCGGCTTCTTCCAGAACGGAAACCCGCGCCCCGACTTGCTGTATCTGTTGACGTGCCTCGTCGTCGCTGAACAGCCCCGCACGGGCAGTCCCGCCGGCAACACACAATCCGGCCAGCAGCAGGGCGCGCAGCTCCATGCTTACCAAGCGTTATAGTTCAAGTCAGTGCGGCGGTTTTGTGCCCACGAAGCTTCGTCATGCCCGGTTGCCTTTGGCTTTTCTTCGCCATAACTGACAGTTTCAACCTGGCTGTCCTTGACGCCGCCGACCAGCAACAATTTCTTCACGCCATCGGCACGCCGCTGTCCCAGCGCGAGATTGTATTCGTCGCTGCCGCGCTCGTCGCAATTGCCTTCCAGACGCACTTTGCGGTTAGCATGTTCGCTCAGATATTTGGCATGCGCCTCAACGATGGGCTTGTCGGCATCCTGCACCACAGACACATCGAACGGATAATACACACTGCGCTTGAGCAGGATGCTGTTCGAGGCATTCAACGGATCAACCGGCGCAGCGGGGGTCGGGGCGGTCACTGTTGAATTCGCGGCTGAAGTTGCGGCAACCGGTTCGGCTGCCTTGACAGATTTCGATGTATCAACATCTGCGGCACCCTTGCCGGCACCAACCATGTCTTTCGGCTGCTGGCTGGCACAGGCGGCCAGCAGATTTACAAGCAACAAACTGATAATAAGTTTTTTCATTTTTTAGCTCCTCATAAAATATCATTGTTTCAGGAAAGGCCCCCACATCGGGTCGCGAATATCACCCGCCTGGGAGAACATTTTTTGTTTAACCCTGCCATCGCTGGACACAGTCGCTAATATACCACGACCCTGCACTTCTGTGGCAAACAGGATCAGCTTGCCATTTGGCGAAAAACTGGGCTTTTTTTCCCATCCGCCATCTGTCAACACCTGCATTTGCCGGGTCTGAAAATCCTCTGTGGCGATGTAGAACCGGCCATTGTTCCAGTTCGAAAACACCAGGCTCTTGCCATCCTGGCTATAACGCGGGGAAAAATTGTTGCCCCCCTCAAAAGTCAGGCGTTCTGCTTCCCCCCCATCAATCGGCATCCGGTAAATCTGCACGCTGCCGCCTCGATCCGAAGCGAATATGAGGCTCTGCCCGTCCGGCGAAAAACTCGGCTCGGTATCAATCCCGCTACTGAAAGTCACTTGGCGCAAGTCACTGCCATCCGGTCGAACCAGATAGACATGCGCCTCCCCGTCGCGGGTCAGCACGATGGCGAGTCGCCTGCTGTCCGGCGACCAGGCCGGGGCACTGTTGCTGCCGCGAAAATTAGCCACCGCCACGCGCTGATTGGTAAGCAGGGATTGCACATACACCACTGCATGCTCCTGCTCGAAAGTCACATACGCAAGATGGCTGCCATCCGGCGACCATGCCGGCGACATGATGGGCTTATTCGCCGACAGTACGGTTTGCTCGCCGTAACCGTCACTGTCCGCCACCACCAGCCGGTTGTTATTCCCTTGCCGGTTGACATAGACGATGCGCGTACTGAACACGCCGGCATCACCGGTGAGTTTTTCAAAAATCATGTCGGCTATCCGGTGGGCAATAGCCCGTATCTGGTCGCTCTTTGCTGAGACTGCCTGTCCGGTCAATTCGGTTTGCCTGACCGCATCCAGCAAGCGGAATTTCACCGTGATGCGGCCATTGGGCTGCATCTCCGCATTGCCGATGGCCAGCGCGTCCACCCCTGCCCAATCGGAGTACACCACCTCGCGCGGCTCATGCGGCGCCTTGCCTGCCGGGTCAACCAGCCGGAACAGCCCGCTGCGCGCCAAATCCGCCGACACCACGGTGCTTATGCTCTGCGACAACTTTTCCTCGCCGGCAAACGGCACAATAGCAACGGGAATCTGGTGCTCGCCCGCTCCGGTGATTTCGATATCCAAGGCAGCGCGCGCGGGCAATGAGGTACAAAGCAAAATCAACCACCAGAAATAATGCTGCAACTTCATTTCTCTCATCAATTATTCCTTCTTTTTTGGCCTTATAGTGAGATGCAGTTCACGAAACCGGTTAAACAGCGATGTATCCGGCGGCAACGGCAACAGCTGCGCCTTGACGATGGCGCGAGCCACCGCTTCGTCATACGCCGCGTTTCCGCTCGGCTTGGTCAATCTGGTACTGAGCACCGAGCCATCGGGTATCAATATCACATCGAATTCAGCCTGCATGGATTCCAGCACATCCGGCGGCTCCACGACCATGCGTTTTATTTTTGCCTCAATCCTGGACACATACTCGTCTACAATCTTTTCAGTAGCGGCCGCCTGCGCCGCGCGCGCGCGGTCCTGCTCCGCTTGCGCAGCCTGCAGCACCCTGTCGGCTTCGCTGATTTTCGCCACCGCCGGTTTCAATTGGGCAGGCGGCTTTTTGACCTCCACCGCTGGTTTTGGTTCAGGCAATTTTACTTTCGGTTTTTTCTTTACGGCCAATTCAATGTCGGCCTTGGGCGGCTCCGCAAGCTCGGCCTGTTTCAGCGGTTCAACCGGTTTGGGCGGTTCCGCCTGCTGTATCGGCGGCGGCAATTCCACTTTAGCCGGCTCGGCCCGCATCGCCGGCAAACTATCCCATATATCCACCACCATCCCTTGCTGCTGGTCGTTATGCCAGTTAACGCCAAAATACAGCAACGCAAACAACGCCCCGTGTACCACCAGTGCCAACACCCCGGCAGGTAGTTTATAGGGCTCGGAATAGGAATACGCAAGCGTGCTCATTGGCCCTTGGTTTGCACCAGCAGCCCAACTTTCTGGATTTGCTGCTGCTTCAATACATCCATCACGTTAATCACTTCCTCATAACGCACATTCTTGTCGGCGGAAATCACCACCGACTGTTCAGCATTCCGGGCCTGTTTCTGTTTCAGCAACGTGATCAGTTCAGCCCGTGACACATCCAGTTCCTGGTCGCTATTGCCGAGGTCGCGCAGCGCCAGCGTGGCATCTTTTCTGATCACCACCACCAATGGCGCGATGGGGGGGGCGAGCGATTTCCCCACACTGGGCAAATCGATCTGTCCCGGATTCATCAGCGGTGCGGTGATCATGAAAATCACCAGCAGCACAAGCATCACGTCGATGTAGGGCACCACGTTGATCTGGCTCATCGGTTTGAGAGTGGAACGGCGGCTCATGGCTGGCGTTGCAGGACGTTGGAAAATTCTTCCATGAAACTTTCGAAGCGCGAGGACAGCCGCGTGATGTCATACGCGTACCGGTTGTATGCCACCACCGCCGGAATTGCGGCGAACAGACCCATCGCGGTGGCAACCAGCGCTTCTGCGATCCCGGGTGCAACGTGCGCAAGCGTGGCCTGCCCGACATTGGCCAGCCCCCGGAAGGCATTCATGATGCCCCACACCGTGCCAAGCAGGCCGACGTATGGACTCACCGAACCCACGGTGGCGAGGAAGGACAAATGCGACTCAAGGTTATCCATCTCGCGCTGATAGGTAGCCCGCATGGCGCGGCGCACGCCACCCATTACCGCGCTGTTATCCATGCCCGGTCTCTTCTTCAGCTTGGCAAACTCGGCAAAACCGGCCGCAAAAATACGCGCCATGCTGCCCGTTTCACCGCTCGAAACATTGGAATTCTGGTACAACCTGTTGAGGTCGGACTGGCTCCAGAACAATTCCTCGAATTCCTCGCTCTGCCTTACCGCCAGCCGGACAGCAAACATCTTGAGAAAAATATACCACCACGACATCAGCGAAACCAGCAGCAACAGACCCATCACCAGTTGCACCAGCACACTGGCGTTCTGAATCATATGCACGAACGACAAATCCTGTACAAAGTTCATAGTCACACTTTCCATTTTTCACGCAATACTTCCGGCACACCCACCGGTTTAAAATTATCCACAGCCACGCACACCAGATGGATTTCCGCCTCAACCAATATTTCCCCGCCACGCATCACATTTTGCAGCAAAGTCACGCGGGTGCGCCCGGTTTCCTTGATCTGCGCGGTGACACTTAATAAATCATCCAGCAGCGCGGGCTTGAGATAATCCAGCTTGAGCGAGCGCACCACAAACACCACGCCGAATTCTTTCATCAATCCGCCGTTGCTGTAGCCGAACCGCTCGCGTAACCACTCAGTCCGTGCGCGCTCCAAAAAGTTCACATAGCTGGCGTGATAAACCACCCCGCCCGCGTCGGTGTCCTGAAAATAGACGCGGATCGGCAGGCTATAAACTTGCCCTTTCTTGCTCATTCTTCAACTCCTTTTTGTGCCGATACTGCGGTTTCCAGCAAAGCCCGGTCGCGCTCCAACTCGGCGCGCAATTCTTCTTCTGTCGGCAATACCAAGCGGTATTTGCTCGCAAACAACTGCTCGTTCTCATGCAGCACGGAATATCGCACCACCGAAGCATCCTTGGTTGCGCACAGTATAATACCAACGGTCGGATTATCTTCCGGGCCACGCTTCAGTTCATCGTACATGCCCACATACATATCCATTTGGCCGACATCCTGATGCGTCAATGCGTCCAGCTCAATTCGGTACGCACTGCGTTCCAAATTGGAAAGACCTGAAAGAACGCCCGCATATTGCGTAAATTCCGCTCGTCAAACCCGCGCCCGAATTCTGCAGTTAACGACTCCGCCAGTTTGGGCAACAGCCGCTTGCCGTATTCCGCGCGCGCTACCCCGCCCTGCTCGAACTCTACGATATGTCGCCCGATCTCCCAGCAAGTGCGCACCTGAATCGCATCGACAGACCGCAAGGCACGACCGCGCGCATCGCGGATGAGTTGGCGAAGCTGCGAAACAAGCGTTTGCATGGACGGGTCGTTTTGGATGGGCAATTGGTTAATCATGAATTTAAGCCCGCATTGGCTGGTCATCTACTCGAATCAACGTACAAAAATGCGATCTAGACAATTCACTAAGCCAACAGCCTTTCCCAGCAAGCTCGCGGAGAGAATACAGGCATGTTTTCCACTTTGACCAGCCCCAGCAACTCGGCATCGCCCGTGACAAAGCAGTCCACTTTCCCGGCCAGCGCGCAAGCGATGATCCAAGGGTCTTCGCGGTCTTTTATCGGTAACTTGGGAGCGACAGCTTGGGCGGGAACAATTTCCAGCAGGCGCAATTCCGCTTCCACTTTCGCCAACAGGCTATCACCCGCATGGAATTTGCGGCGCATGATGTCCAGCACTTCGGCGACCACCGGCTCCCCGATCACTATTTCATGTTCTGTCAGTAGCCGTTCGTAAAGTTCGGCGCAAAGCCCACGCGTAGCCAATGCGCTGACCAGCACATTGGTATCCAGGAATACCCTCACGAGGTTGCCTTGAACACATCCTCGTCGGTCAGCATGCCGCTTTGCTCGGCCAGCGGCATGACTTCCTCGCGCACGGCGCGGAAGCGCACTAACGCCAACTGGCGGCGCAACGCTTCACGCACGATGTCACCCTTGGGACGATGTGTGGCCGCCGCGTATTGTTTGAGTTCGCGCTCCAGTACATCATCAATTCGTATGGTCAAAGTTGCGCTCATAAAAGCCCCGGATTTAAGTGTGTTGCATTGTAACACGGCAACTCATCACATCTTAAAATGATGGAATAAAAACTCGGTGGGAGCGGCTTCAGCCGCGATAGGCAGCGAAGTGAATGCCGAGGCAATCGCGGCTGAAGCCGCTCCCACAAAAACCAGCGTCTTGGAGAATAGCAGAATTTGCCCCATGACTTAGCTGACCACTATGGGTTTTCATCCCACAATTCCTTGTTATACGCATTGCGCGGCTGCACCAAACCGAAGTGCTGATAGGCATTCGCGGTGGCTACTCTGCCCCGCGAAGTACGCTGCAAATAGCCTTGTTGAATCAGGTACGGCTCGATCACATCCTCGATGGTGTCGCGCTCCTCGCCTATCGCCGCAGCGAGGTTATCCACGCCGACCGGGCCACCGGCAAATTTCTCGATCACGGTTTGCAGTAGTTTTCTATCCATCACATCCAGCCCCTGCGCATCCACGTCCAGCATGGTCAGCGCGGCATCGGCAACTTCACGCGAGGCTTCACCATTCGCCCTCACCTCGGCGTAGTCGCGCACGCGACGCAACAAGCGGTTGGCGATGCGGGGTGTGCCTCTTGAACGCTTGGCAATTTCCAGTGCGCCTTCGGGCGAAATTGGCAATTCCAGCAAGCCGGAGGAGCGCGTCACAATCCGCTGCAATTCAGTAACGGTGTAAAACTCCAACCTTGCCACAATCCCGAAGCGGTCGCGTAGCGGATTAGTCAGCATACCGGCGCGCGTGGTCGCGCCCACCAGCGTGAACGGCGGCAAGTCCAGCTTCACCGAACGTGCCGCCGGGCCTTCGCCGATCATGATGTCGATCTGGTAATCTTCCAAGGCGGGATAGAGAATTTCTTCCACCACGGGCGAGAGGCGGTGGATTTCGTCGATGAACAGGACATCATTCGGTTCGAGGTTGGTCAACAGTGCGGCTAGGTCGCCCGCACGCTCCAGCACAGGGCCGGAAGTGTGGCGCAGGTTGACCCCCATCTCTCGCGCGATGATGTGCGCCAGCGTGGTCTTGCCCAGCCCCGGCGGGCCGAACAACAGTACGTGATCGAGCGGTTCCTTTCTTTTGCGCGCGGCTTCGATGAAGATGGAAAGCTGCCCGCGTATCTTTTCCTGCCCGACGTATTCGTCCAGATGCTTGGGGCGCAAGGCGCGCTCCAGTGCTTCTTCCTGATGCGAGGCCGGAGTAGCCGCGATGAGGCGCGGTTCGGAAGTAAGATTGTCGCTGTGGATCATGCTTTGGATAATAGCTTAAGCGCCTGGCGGATGCCGTCCGACACGGTGGCATCCTTGGGCAGTTGTTTGGCTGCCCAGTCTGCCTCTTTTTCATTGTAGCCCAATGCTTGTAAAGCATTCACAATGTCGCTGCCGGATGTTGTTACAGCCGCACCTTGCACGGCACTTGCACCGGTCGCCGTAAATTTGCCTTGCAATTCCAGCAACAACCTTTCGGCAGTTTTTTTGCCCACGCCGGGAATTTTGGTCAGTCGTCCGGCTTCCTTGTTCGCCACGGCTAAGGCAAGATCGTTCAAGCTCAACCCTGAGAGAACAGAGAGCGCAAGTTTCGGGCCGACCCCGCTGATTTTAAGCAACTGGCGAAAGGCCAGTCGCTCATCGTTACTCAAAAACCCATAAAGCAAATGCGCATCCTCGCGCACGATAAGCTGGGTGTGCAGCACTACTTTTTCATTTAACCCTGGGAGGTTGTAAAACGTGCTCATCGGCACGTCCAGCTCATAGCCTACGCCTTGCACGTCCAGCAAAATTTGCGGTGGATTTTTTTCCAGCAGAATACCTGTCAAGCGCCCTATCATTTCATTATTCCAATCTGCCGTTACGCATACGAAACCTTCGATCGTTCCCACGCGGAGCGTCACTGCCATTAAGTTAAGGACTCCGTCATTCCCGCGAAGGCGCGAATCCAGTGGTTT
>CAIQPV010000699.1 GCA_903873725.1 uncultured Nitrosomonadales bacterium | reverse complement strand
TCCTTATGGGAAAAACTGAGTACACCAACAACGCAGGACGAACCGGGCAAGGGGATACTACCCATCGCCACATCACGATAATTGACAGATAGTTCTGCAACAGGCAACTAACCGTCACTGCTGCACCGTGCAGTTATAGTGTCAGATATAATACTGCCGGATCCATTTCAGTTTTTATCCATGCCAGCCATCCAGCTCTTACCCGACTTGCTCATCAACCAGATCGCCGCCGGTGAGGTGATCGAACGTCCGGCTTCCGCACTGAAGGAGCTGCTGGAAAATAGCCTGGATGCAGGCGCGACAGAGATAGCTGTGCAACTGGAAGGAGGCGGCATCAAATTATTGCGGGTTCGCGATAATGGTTGCGGTATTGCGCCGGATGAATTGCCTTACGCACTGATGCGCCATGCCACCAGCAAGATCGTTACACTCGACGACTTGCAGCGCGTCGCCAGCATGGGATTTCGCGGTGAAGCACTGGCGAGCATGGCTTCGGTCGCGCAAGTGACGCTCACCAGCCGCAGCGCCGAGGCCAATCATGCCTGGCAGATACAGGCGGTAGACGGCTCACAAAGCGATGCTGCGCCCGCCGCCCACGCGCACGGCACCAGCGTGGAAATTCGCGAGCTGTATTTCAATACGCCCGCACGGCGCAAGTTTCTCAAATCCGAAGGCACCGAATTCGCCTATTGCGAAGAAGCCTTCAAACGCATCGCGCTGTCGCGCCCTGATGTGGCTTTCAGCCTGCAACATAACAACCGCATGGTATGGCAATTGCCCGCAGGAAGCGAGCAAGCCACTCTAAAAAGAGTTGCCGCGCTGCTCGGTGAGGAGTTCGCGCAAAGCGCGGTAACCGTGGATCGCCAGACGTCAAACCTGAACCTCTACGGCATGGTTTCCCTTCCCGCCTACTCGCGCGCCACGCGCGATGCGCAGTACTTTTTTGTGAACGGACGCTTCGTGCGCGATAAGGTGCTGGCCCATGCCCTGCGCCAGGCTTACCAGGACATTCTGCACCACCAGCGCCATCCGGCCTTCGTGCTGTTTCTCGACATGCCGCCGGAGCAGGTGGACGTAAATGTGCATCCGGCCAAGAGCGAAGTACGCTTCCGCGAGAGCCAGTCTATACATCAATTCGTGTTCCACGCCTTGCAGCAGGCGTTGGGTGCGCCAATAGCGGGAACCGAAACAAAGGAAACCTCCGAACCTGATTCGTCATTACATCAAAAGCCGGAATCCAGCACTTTTAATCCACTGGATTCCGGCCTTCGCCGGAATGACAGCATTTCCTATTCCCAGCAGCACAAAATACCATTCGGTGCCGCTCAACAGCAGGCGGCTTATCGGCTGTGGGAAGTACAAACAGGAACCAGGGATCAGGAATCACGAATCAAGAATCAGGAAGCGCAAAGGTTTGATTCTGAGTCCACCTTGCAGCAAGAAGAAACACTTTTAGGCTATGCTCTCGCCCAACTCTCCGGCGTTTACATCCTCGCGCAGAATGAACAGGGTTTGATCGTGGTGGATATGCATGCCGCTCATGAGCGCATCGTCTATGAAAGACTCAAGACTGCATTCGACGAGCAGCAAATGCCTACCCAGCCGCTGCTGATCCCGGTGAGTTTCGCCGCCGATGCGCTGGATGTCGCCACCGCCGAAGAAGAACAGGAAGCACTGGCACAACTCGGCTTCGACATTGCCCAGCTCTCGCCCGCCACACTTGCGGTGCGCAGCATGCCCGCCATGCTCAAGCAGGCACACGCCGAAGCTGCGGCGCGGGACGTGCTGCAGGAACTGCGCGAATATGGAGCATCACGGGCACTGACTGAACGTCGCAACGAACTGCTCGCCACCCTCGCCTGCCATTCCGCCGTGCGCGCCAACCAGCAACTGACCCTGCCCGAAATGAACAACATCCTGCGCGAAATGGAACGCACCGAACGCTCCGGCCAATGCAACCACGGTCGCCCGACCTGGTTTCAGATTTCGCTGGAGGAACTGGATGCGATGTTCATGCGCGGAAAATGAGCCCCTCCCCTCCTACCGTCCCCTTGAAGGGGGAGAAGTTAGATAAGTTAGCGCTTATGAGCACAGGCCGAAGAGAAATACTCCGCAACGCGGACAAAACCGGGTTGTTGCCCCGCTTCGCGGAAATTTTATTATCATCTGGATTCCTGTCTGCGCTGGAATGACAAAGCGTTGTACACAGAATTATTTGGGATGAATACATTACCCCCCGCCATTTTCCTGATGGGCCCCACCGCCAGCGGCAAAACTAACGTCGCCGTAGAACTGGCGCAGCGCCTGCCGGTGGAACTCATCAGCGTGGACTCGGCGCTGGTGTTCCGCGACATGAACATCGGCACAGCCAAGCCGGACGCAGCTACCCTCGCCCGTGCGCCGCATCATTTGATAGACATCATTGATCCCACCGAAGCCTATTCCGCAGCGGCCTTCCGGCGCGATACCCTGCGCCTGATGCAAAAAATCACTCAGCGCGGCAAGATTCCGCTGCTGGTCGGCGGCACCATGCTGTACTTTAAAGCGTTGCGCGAGGGGCTCAGCGAGCTGCCGCAAGCCGACCCGGAAGTGCGCGCCGCACTCGATGCCGAGATTTCACAGCACGGAATCCAAAAACTGCATCGGCAACTTGCTCTGGTCGATGCTGAAACCGCCTCGCGTCTTGCGCCGAATGACACGCAGCGCATCCAGCGCGCCATGGAAATCTACCGTATTACCGGCCTACCCATGTCCGCATTGCTAAAGAATCCCCTTTCCTGCGAGCAGGCAAGGGATCGAAAAGAGGTTTCGCTTCCTTACAGCATCACTGCCGTTGCCCTCATCCCCTCCAACCGTGCCGAACTCCACTCCCGCATCGCCACCCGATTCAAGGCCATGCTGGCACTCGGCCTGTCGGATGAGCTGCGCGCCCTTCGCGAAAAATATTTGCTGCAGCCGAACATGACCTCGATGCGCTGCGTCGGCTACCGTCAGGCATGGCAATTCATAGAGGGTGAAATCAACGCGGCGCAACTGCTTGAAACCGGGCTGGCAGCCACGCGGCAATTAGCAAAACGCCAACTTACCTGGTTGCGCTCTATGCCCTGCAACATTGAACTGGACTGCCTTTCAACAGACTTGGTGCAGAAAGTGTTCGATAAGCTCAATTTATAAGAACAAGTTGCAAAGATACTCGTCTTACTTGATCGTTTTGCTTATTGCTTTTTTTATCTGGACTTCGGCTATAGTTAGTTATAACTTAATGATAAAAATATAAATAATTAGGTGACCATTAGTCATATTAAATGCCGGAAGTTTAAATGACTATCGGTCATGAAAGTTAAATGACTAATGATCACCTATTCTCTATCAAGCTTAGCCTCACCCCGGAATCTTTCAAACAGCCTGTCCCGCAGCGTATGCTGACGCCCATGCCCACTGGAAATTGAAACCGCCTAGCTGTCCGGTGACATCCACCACTTCACCGATGAAATACAATCCGGGCACATTGTTGACCTGCATGGTCTTTGAAGATAGCCAGTGCGTATCCACACCGCCGCAAGTGACTTCTGCTTTGTTGTAACCCAACGTGCCGGTTGGCGTAATCTGCCAGTCCAGCAATTTGGCCGCAAACCCGTTCAATGCTTTCTCTGAATACTGGTTAAGGGGCTTATTCTCGGCCATCTGGCCGCACCATACATCGGCCAATCTCCTGGGCAGATATTGCGCGAGAAAATTGCTAAGCAACATGCGGCTGCCGCGATGTTGTGCGAACAGCCCCTGCATGTCGTGATCGGGCAACAGGTTGACGTGGAGCGGTTGGTGTTGTTCCCAGTAAGAGGATATTTGCAAAATAGCCGGGCCGCTCAGGCCGCGATGGGTAAATAGTAAATTTTCGCGGAAAGATTGTTTCCCATAACTCACCAGTGCGTCCACAGAGATGCCCGCCAATTCAGAGTAAGGCTGCCAATCCAAGGGATGAAAACTGAGCGGAACCAGCCCCGGTTTGAGTTTTGTAACAGGAATGTCAAACTGCTGTGCGACTTGGTAGCCGAAGGGCGTGGCACCTATTTTTGGAATTGACAGCCCGCCGGTGGCGATGACAAGCGAATAAGTGCGGAACTGACCACGCGAAGTTGTGAGAGTGAAGTGTGATGAAATACTCCCCCCTGCCTTCTCTCCGGTCTGCGAAATAACCGGCGACCTGGCTGCTGTCGTTGGCAGCTTAGCCGAATGGCTGATTGCCTCATCGGGAGGAGAATTAAGTTGCTCAATGTTGAGAACTTCGCACTGCATGCACCAGCGAACTCCAGCCGTATCACATTCGCTCTTCAACATCGCGATGAGTGCTTCCGAGCCATCGTTGCAGAACAGTTGCCCGAGTGTTTTTTCGTGGTAGCCGATACCGTGCTTATCCAGCATTGCGATGAAATGTTGCGGCGTGAAACGCGCCAGGGCAGAACGGCAGAAATGCGGATTTTGGGACAGGTAGTTTTCCGGTTTGGAGTTCAGGTTGGTGAAGTTGCAACGCCCGCCTCCGGAGATGCGAATTTTTTCCGCCAACTTTTTAGCGTGGTCGAGCAACACAACCGAACGTCCGCGTTGCGCGGCGGTCAGGGCGCACATCATGCCCGCCGCACCGGCGCCGATGATGATCACGTCAACATCCGGTGCGGATGCCGTTCCCGACACTAGGCCTGTAACTCCATCTGATTCCACAGGCAGGCACCCTTGCTGGCCTTGTCTATGTCGATCAACTGCTGGGCGTGATGTGCAAGTTCCTCTTCGTTTGCAAGCATCACTCGCACCGCCAGTCGCGGCATATCGTTGGCAAATGCGTTAGCTTGGTTCTTCTGTTCCTCGCTGCCATCGCCCAGCAAACTCTCCTGCCCCCGCGTCATGGCAAGGTAGACTTCTCCCAACAGTTCAGTGTCGAGCATGGCACCGTGCAGGGTACGATGCGAGTTGTCAATCTGGTAGCGGTCACATAAGGCATTCAAGTTGTTTTTCTTGCCGGGATGCAGTTCTTTTGCCTGTTTCAAGGTATCTATCACACTGGGGCAATAGTTATCCAATGCAGGCAATCCGGCCAGTTCCAACTCCTTGTTGAGAAATCCCACATCGAACCGCGCGTTGTGAATGATCAGTTCCGCGCCACTGATGAACTCGATCAGGGCCGGTGCAATTTCGGCAAACTTCGGCTCATCCTGCAAGCGCTCCATTGTCAGTCCATGCACTTCTGCCGCGCCTGCATCAATCTCGCGTTCCGGATTGAGATAGCGATGGAAGCTGTGATCGGAAACTTTGCGGTTGATTAACTCGATGGCCGCCACTTCAACAATGCGATGTCCCTGTTTCGGGTCAAGCCCGGTGGTTTCGGTGTCCAGTACAATTTGTCTCATGCAGGTTTTTCCCCCATTAGCTCTTCTATCCCCCGATTGGCAAGTTGATCCGCACGTTCGTTGCCGTCATGTCCTGCATGCCCTTTGATCCAAACCCACTGCACATGATGTTTATCCGCAAGTTCATCCAGCCTGCGCCACAGATCTTCGTTCTTCACCGGTTTTTTGTCGGCTGTTTTCCAGCCGCGCAGTTTCCAGTTATGCACCCAAGCTGTTATGCCCTGCTGAACGTATTTTGAATCGGTGTGCAGGATTACCCGGCATGGGCGTTTCAATGCTTCAAGTGCCCGAATCGCGCCCGTCAGTTCCATGCGGTTATTGGTAGTATGGGCCTCGCCACCGCACAGCTCGCGTTCCTTACCCATGGTGCGCAACAACGCGCCCCAGCCTCCGACGCCCGGATTACCCTTGCAGGCCCCGTCGGTAAAAATTTCCACTGCATCTTCACTTATTGTCATTATGGTTCCGTTCTGGATTTCTGTGACACTTCCCTGTTCAGTTTTGGCGTTGCCGGCAACAGCTTGCCCACCAGCCCCTCGTTCCATCTGGGCTTGATCGGGCGCATGCCCGGTACACGTTTGATCGCCTGTAAAAAATACACCCCGCCGCAAACTGCCCACCAACGGTCGCCTGCCGGTTCCATGAATTGCAGGCGTTTAACCAGCTTCGGGTTAAGCAACGGCGGCGCATAACAGGCAAAGCGTCCCGACACCACTTCGAATCCAAGCAGAGCCAACCAGTCTTTCATGCGCGGCAGGGAAATAAAATTGCCTCGCCACGGATAGCCCGTTTTCGCCCCCAACGCACGCCGCACACCCCACAGGCTGCGCGGATTGAAACCCGCGATGATGACGTGCCCTTCGGGCATTAATACACGTTCAACCTCGCGCAAGATCTGGTGCGGGTTTTCATTGAATTCCAGCACATGCGGCATCACCACCATGTCCAGGCTGCCACTGTCGAATGGCAGCTCATCCATTACCAGCCTGACTTTTGCATAATGTCCGGATTTTTCACCGGAGGCGGATTTGCACACTTGCAGCCCGGCCTTGTTTCCGGCCACGGTACGCAACGGCATGCGGCTGGAGCGCAGGAACTCATATTCTGTCAATCCCAATTGAACTGCATTGAAACCAAAAATATCAGCCAGGGTCTGATCGAAAAAAGCCTGCTCAAGCGACAGCAGGTATTGTCCCTGCGGCGTTATTAACCAATCGTTCAGCGTATTAGCAGTTGACATGCAGTACCATTTTCCTCAATTATGACGCCATGCTCAAGATTATTCCCATTTCCGCCTTCAAAGACAATTACATCTGGGCCCTGCATGACAGGCAACACACGGTAGTAGTGGATCCCGGCGATGCAGAGCCGGTGCTCGCCTGGCTGGATGCACACCAGTCCAGTCTCGCCGCCATCCTGTGCACCCACCATCACAACGACCATACCGGCGGAATATGCGAACTGGCACAAGTATACAACGTACCGGTGTATGGGCCACGAAATGAAATCATCCCATGCCTCAGCCATGCGGTCAGCGAAGGTGATAGTGTCGAAATTGCAGAACTGAACCTCAGCTTGAAGGTACTGGACATCTCCGGCCATACGGGCGGGCATATCGCCTACCTGATTTCTGGAAGCACAGTCCTTGCAGGGTCTGTGTTTTGCGGCGATACGCTGTTCGGATGCGGATGCGGCAGGCTATTCGAAGGCACGGCTAAACAACTGCACCACTCGTTGCAACGTCTGGCGCAGCTACCGGACGACACGCGGGTATATTGCGCCCACGAATACACTGAGGCCAACATCCGTTTTGCCTTGGCATGCGAACCGGTCAATGCGCAGCTCAAGCAGCGCCAGGTGGATGCACGCGCCCTGCGTGCCAAAGGACAACCCACCCTCCCCTCGACCATTTCACTTGAAAAATCCACCAATCCATTTCTACGATGCACCGAGAAGGAAATCATCAGCACCTTGCACAAGCGCGGGCTGACCGACAACAGCGAACTTGCCGTATTTACTGCCCTGCGCGAGTGGAAAAATCACTTTTAGATTGCGGCTATGCCCATTCTGGTTTATCCTGCGCGCCCTTTCGGAGAGGTGGATGAGTGGTTTAAGTCGCACGCCTGGAAAGCGTGTTTGGGATAATATCCCAACGCGGGTTCGAATCCCGCCCTCTCCGCCAGTAACTTTTTGAAAATTAATAACTATTAGTTATTTAGCAAACCTCCAGCAAGGGGCGGAACATTTGCCCTACCCGCATTCTCTGTTTCCGCAAATTTCATCATTTTCGGCATACATTACCTGCTTTCCGACTTTATTCTCTGCTGCGCATTTTTAAAAGTTAAATTACCCCCGGCAAAGCCGGGGGCTTATTGGGTGAGCCCCTCAAAGGGGCCGATAAAACCGTGAGCCGCCTGAAGGCGACGGGCTTTTTACTCCATCCTCCTTGCAGGGGGATGGAATGATGTTGCTGCATTTTAATGTTGCTTATCAATGAACGCCGGAACGGTCAAACCTTACTGAGTC
>CAIQPV010000698.1 GCA_903873725.1 uncultured Nitrosomonadales bacterium | reverse complement strand
TGAAAGCGGTTTTTGAAGGCTGGCTGGACCACAGCGATCGCGACGCTTTCGGGTTGGTGATGTGGATGAGTAATCCCGCATTTCCGGCGCTGGCTTGGCAAACTTACGATTATTACTTTGACACCACCGGTTCTTATTGGGGGGCCAAGACCGCTTGCGAACCAGTCCATATCTACTGGAATGCCAATGACGACCGCGTCCGCGTGGTCAACAAAACCGGGAAGACTGTAGAGAATCTCAAAGCCGAGTTGTGGATCTATAATCTGGACGGCAAAGAAAAGTCTCACCAGACGGACGCTGTTTCTGCACTCTATAATAAGGTTATGGATTGCTTCAAGCTGGCGACTCCAATGGATCTCTCCGCCACGCATTTCTTGAAATTGCGTCTGACTGATGCAAGCGGGAAAGTTGTTTCGGAGAACTTCTATTGGCGCGGAACGAAGTATCTGGATTATACCGCCCTGAGCAGTCTCAAACCGGTGAAGCTGACAGTCACCTCGCCGACTTCGGAAGTGAAGTCCGACGGCATGACGAAGGTAACCCTCGACATCACCAATCCGGCAGATTCCGGCACTGTCGCCTTTGCCATTCGTCCCAAGCCGGTGAAGCCCAGCAACGGCGAACAAGTTCTGCCGGTCTTCATGAATGACGGCTATTTTTCTTTGATGCCCGGCGAAACCAAGCGCATCACCATTGAATATAGCCCGGTGAACGCAGGTGTTGAAACGCCGAAGGTGGAGGTCGAGTGCTGGAATAATTTCCACCATCCCGCGTCAACGCTTCCAACTGGAAACAACCAATGACAAGAATACGAAAGGAAAGAATAGCGACTATGAAAACACTACATTTGACCTCTGTGGCGGTGTTTAGTTTGATTCTGGCTGGTTCATCAATGCCTGTGTCCGGCGAGAGTATTGCCGTCAAGGACGGCCAGAAAGTGGCTTTCCTCGGCGATTCGATCACCAGCTGCGGGTTCGCCAATCCCGCCGGCTATGTCAACCTGGTCATCAGCGGCTTCAGCACCTGCGGGCTAAAGGTGACCCCGATTCCAGCCGGAGGCAGCGGCAATAATTCAAAGAATCTGCTCTCCCGCATCGGCAAGGATGTCATCGCCAAAAAACCCGACTGGGTTGCCATCAGTTGCGGGATCAATGATGTCTCCTATCCACAAAATGCCTGTGCGCTGGAGCCCTTCAAGACCAACCTGACCGCCATGGTCGATCAATGTCAGGCTGCCGGAATTAAGGTGATGCTATTAACCGCCACGGTCTTCGGAGAAGACCCGGCGAATCCCAAAGATCAAAAGAACAATCAAAAACTGATTCCCTACAACGACTTTATCCGCACGTTGGCGAAGGAGAAGAATTGCCTGCTGGCAGATTTGAATGCCCGGATGCAGGCGACGCTCAAGTCGCTGCAAGCGGTTCAGGGCGCTTCTTCAGGTTCTGCGCCGCCGCCCAATCGTCTCACCGTGGATGGCTTGCACATGAGCCCCATCGGCAATGAAATGATGGCCTTAGGCATCCTGAGTGCGTTCGGGCTTACGGACTCACAACTCAAGGCCGCTGGCGAAACATGGGATGCCCTGCCCAATGCGATGGAGTTGGACAAATACGTGCCCAATAAATTTGAGCTGGGCAAGGGGGTTCGCCTCACCATGCGTCAGTATAAAGCGCTCGCGACCGAGGCTGCTAAGCGTAACCAGTCCGTCAGCGAGATGATCAACGGCACCGTTGCCAGGGCGCTGGATGATCTGATCAAGGACGCTAAACCTGCCAAGCAATAGACGATGCCCCTCTGGAAAACCAAAACATCCCTCATCGCCCTGGCACTCTGCGCGCTGAAATTGACTGCGCCGGCGGCCGAGACCAGGCTGGTTGATTATGCCAATATTCTGCAGGGAACCGATTCCACCCAAGGTTTCTCCCATGGGAACACGCTGCCGCAGGTTGGCATGCCCTGGGGGATGATCGCCTGGTCGATCGAGAATAACAGTGGCCGTGGTGGCATCCCGAAGTGGTTT
>CAIQPV010000697.1 GCA_903873725.1 uncultured Nitrosomonadales bacterium | reverse complement strand
GTAGCAATTACGCATTAGCTAAAGCAATGGGAATACAACCGGGAATTATTTACAGCTGGATAAAAGGTAAACGCCACCCAAGCAATGAGGAAGCCGTTCAGATGGCTACCCTAGCGGGAATTGATGAAATGCAGGTCATAGCAGCAATCGAATTAGCAACCGCCAAAAACGAGCAGAAAAAAGAGTTTTGGAGACACTTCTTAAAGACAAAAGGAGTGACCGCAACAGTCACACTCACTAGCCTTGGAATAGCACTACTATGCAACCCCGAACAGGGCAATGCGGAATATTTACATAACAGCTTGCAAAGCGAAGTACAAAAAGATATATCGTTGAATAACAAGGAATTTACGCTTGCGAAAACGACCCTTTATACATTATGCGAAGTACGCCATCATCCGTCATCCACACCGTTTGGGCTTACTGGTGGCTTTTCCTGCCCCTGTTCCTCGTTTCCGTTTACTACCTGCCCCGGCATACTCCCCCGAAAAATTAACCGCCACGGAGGGGCGCTTATAACGGGACGTGCAGCTTTATGCAAGCCGAAGAATTCCGCGACCTCGTAGCCGGGGTCGGCGATACCTACCTGTGCCAGTTCCTCGGCGTGGGCGCTGCCACCTTCCGGCGCTGGAAAACCGGCAAAGCCCGGATACCTGAAGCCGTCATCAAACTCCTGCACATCAAGCTCGACGGAGACCTATCATCCATCGGCGGCAAGGACTGGGAAGGTTTCGCCATCAACCGCGACGGCACACTGACCCTGCCGCTGTTCCACCGGCCAATACCGCCCAGGAGAATTGCCGCCATGTTCTTCTTCGAACACGAACAGCGCGCCAGCGACCTCTAACGCGCCCACGCGGACATCAACGCCCTGCGCCTGGAACTTTCCGCCGAACAAGAAAAAACCGCCTATTACAGGCGGCAGTTGAAAGAAGCGGGAACCCTCTACTCGATTTTACATAAATAGGTTTTTTCCCAGGGTAATAGGAGTTCCGCCCTTCATCGAGGCCACCTGCGCGGCCGCCCGGTTCGCCATCAGCACCGCCACCAGCGACAAGGCCAGCGCCGCGCATAGCGTGATGTATTGGCCTCGCGTCATGCTGTCCAGTCCTCGATTTTTAGGCCATGCACCAGCCCGAAATGTTTGGTGTTGTTGGTCACCAGCACGGCTTTTTCAAGCTTGGCATGCCCTGCCAGCATCTGGTCGGGATGCCCGATACTTTCCCCCGCGTTTTCCAGTTGCACGCGCACTTTCGCGGCGGCAATAGCAGCCGCCGTGTTGAAGTTGCGCACGTTGAAACTTGAGACTGCTTCTCCCAGCCTTTCCACATTATCTCCGCTGACTTTGTTTTTGATGAGCTTGGTATGGATCTCGTACAGCGTAATACTGGAAATGAAAATACTTTCACGCCCGACCGCCGCCAGTTTTTTGTTGATGCGGTCACGCTTGCTATGATCGTTGGCAAAGTGCATCAGCACATTCGTGTCAAGCATGTATATCATTTTTAATCAATGCACTTGGTTAGCTTGCCAGTCAACGGCTCCACCAATTTGTTGATCTTTCTAAGCCAAGGCGGATACGCTGAAAGCGGATCATTCGCGGGTTTCTTTGCGGCTTTGGTTTTTTTGGGTGCGGCTTTGCGCGCGGTTTGTGCGGTTGCGGTTTTCATGGTAGCCCCTCCAGAGCGTTTCGACGGCTCCGATTCTACGCCATAGAGGGACTTAAGAAAACCCATGCTATTTTTTGAGGAACCGGCCTGTTCGCTTGCTTCTGGCCGACCGCTTGCTCTTGCGTTTCTTGCTCATGGTTTTTCCCCCCGTTTTTAGTGCGTGTCCGTCGCCGGTGCGGATCCGGTACCGTTCGTGAACGTCCCGTTCTGGTTAACGCCGTCGCGGCAACCTGAACGGATGTAATGAAAACTTTGACAACCAAGGAGAAAATCATGAATATGGCAAAAGTCGGTACAGTTTCGCGGGCTGCTTCCCTGCCCGGCTGCTTTTTAAAAATTAATATTATCAATAAGTTACGCAATACGAGTTATACATTATGCGAAGTATTAGAAAGCAATGGTTAAACACTTATCCACCCAAACTATACCGCGTTATGCGAAGCGCTACTCAGCCATTTCATTTTGGGCCCCAGCTTGCTGGGTTTAGCTAGGTTTTATTTCAATTAACTCCGTTACAGGAAGTGTCGCAATGTCACACAACTTTTCATATCGTGGGGTGTTGATATCCACTAATTCTGCAATACGGGAATAGGTAGAACCAATAAAGATTTCCCGTCCTTCCACATCCTGGCGACGAATGCCGAAGTTAATGCGTTTTCGTTCATCAGAAGATAGCTTGCTTAGAAGATTCTTGGTTGCCCATATAGATCCGCTTCTGGCGAAATCTGACAAACGGGCAGCATGATTGATGGTACCTCCCAGTACAGTAAATTCAACTTTGGTTTCAATATGAAAAATACCCAACCATTCCTGTCCTTCATTTAGGCCGGTATTGAGATATAGCTCATTCAGCCAATTCTTGCGCAACTGCCATTCTTTGCTGATCTTGCGCATCGTTGCTTTCATCTCCTCGGCGCATAACAAGGCATTAAAGGCATAATTGCAGTCGGGTTGCGGGAAAAAATAGTACACCATGCCGTCCCCCACATGTTTACCGTGGGTACCGAAATATTTGCGGAAAATTGGCTCCATGGTGGCCCATATCTGATTGATAAGTTCAAAATATTCTTCTGGCGGCAGTTCGTTGCAAATACGTACAGAGCTCTGCAAGTCCGCTACGAGTACAGCAACATCTGTCAGTACAGGGAGACGCTTTTTTAGCAGGTTACGAATAACCTCATCGCGACGTTCCAGCAGGCCAAGCAGGCTGTCACTTTCAGCATAACTCGGGTGATATATAAGAAGGATTCCTTCACGGTAGTAAGAAGCATAGACGTTGTAATGAACCTCCTCGTTATTTTCAAGGCGAAGATTGAGCGGTAGTTGAACAAGTGCGCCACTGGAACATGGCTTGGACTGCGTTTCCCCTCCTTGCATATATGGAGCATTAAACTGGCCGTTTAAAACGGCCATCAATTCGTTGCGCGAAAAACGTCCTTTACCCAATTGAAGGTAGAATTGAAGCAGCTCCTCATGATTGGCGATGTTTTTGCCTAGTCGCCCTTTAAGCAAGTACATCAGAACATTGCGATCCTTAATGTCCGCAGGAAGACTTTCAAAGTCTCCTAACAATTCTGTACGGGCTTCTTCGTTGTACCACGTAATCTCAAGGTTGTAACTGACCATATAGGCAGGAAACGGGATATGGTCAATAGTAACTCGAAGAATATTGGATTGGGCTGACACAACATGCTGGGACGAACCTCTGTTATGAATAGTGACCGGCTGATGAGGCAACCCAAAAGAAAGCGCGTTGCCGGTTTCAGAAACCAGTTCAGGTAACACTGCCAACTGTTCAGCAATATCTGCCATTGTTTGTCCATCTTTTTTTAATTGCCTGATATGATCCAGACGCGTCAAAACATCGTTTGGAAAATATCCAATCTGTCGGGCGCGGGTCTGAGTTCCGGGCTCAGGATTCTTCACAAGTGGTTGAGGTAACAGTCCCTGCGAAATGTAGTTGTTAAGTGTGGCACGGGAAATTTTTGCTGCCTGCATTACTTCAAAACTGGTCAACATATTTTACCTCTCAACTTATTGGACAGTTCATTTGAACATAATTATACAGTCTATGTCAAGATGGATTTCTCAAAAGAATAATTAATGCATCATTAGAATGGAAATTCATATACTACTTTATAGCCAGCATGTTATATAATATCACCTACCTAACAACCCATATTTTATTACATATTGGACAGTCTAATATGGTAAAATTAACTGTCTAATACATGATCAAATCTTGAGTGTGTAAATATACTGTATAAATATCTCAGTCAATTTGTCTTTACTACCCCGGTACCGCATCGTCGTAGAATTTATCTCAACAGCAAACAATGCGTTAAGCCCGGATTATCGCAAGAACAGAAAAAAACAACCGGTCGTCACGCACACAGCCAGAACAAATAAGGAAAGGTATCGTCGGGATAGAATAAACTATTTGGGGATACCTGTACCCCCTTCTCACGCGCCAAGACTGCAACCAGTTTTAGCGCCTTCGATCCAGAAACAAACGGCGAAAATTTTCAGTGGTGGCCTGTCCTACCTCAACCAGAGAAATCCCCCTCAATTTGGCAAGTTCCTCTGCCACATGCTTCACATACGCGGGTTGATTGAGTTTGCCACGGTAAGGCACGGGTGCCAGATAAGGTGCATCGGTTTCGATCAGAATACGATCAAGAGGAATAAGTCGGGCTACATCCTTTACAGAGATGGCTTTTTTGAAGGTAACGATTCCGGAAAATGAGATGTAGAAGTTCATTTCGATTGCAGCAAGTGCAACTTCCAGACTTTCGGTAAAACAGTGCATGACACCGCCTATTTGACTGGCTCCTTCCTCTGCCATAATGTGCAATGTATCATGCGCTGCTTCTCGTGTATGTATAATCAAAGGCTTAAAACACGATTTTGCGGCACGTATATGGGTGCGAAAGCGCTCTCGCTGCCATTCCAGATCTCCTTTCAGACGAAAATAATCAAGGCCGGTTTCTCCTATGGCTAAGACTTTCGGGTGCTGCGCCATCTGTACCAACAATTCCTGTGTTGGTTCGATTTCCAGCTCATAATCAGGGTGAACACCAACGGATGCGTAGATTTGTCCGTACTGCTCGGCGAGCAATTGAATTTCCGGAAAGTTTGCCATATTAACTCCCACGCACAATGCATGGGTAACTTCGTTCCGGTGCATATTGGCCAGAATTTCATCAATGTTTTCAGCAAGCTCTGGAAAATTTATGTGGCAATGCGAATCAATGAACATGGTAGCTTAGGTACCGGATACCATCATCTGGCGGTAAGACAACAGTATGGACTCAAATTGCAGCTTTGGATTTAAGGGATGGAGCGCTTCGCGTCTGGCAACCAGCAGTTCCTTCTGGAAACGCATCAGATCAAACGCAGAAACTTTATCTGACATATTTATAATTAAATCAGTTAGTTCAGAATTATACCTCACCCTTCCTGTAAACTTTGCGCTGCTCAAATCGTAACACCATTGTTGCAACCAATGGATGACTTTGGCGGGTTCTGTCTTTTGTAATTGTTCTGCCAATGCAAAAACATCGAACTTGGCAGGTTGTCGGATTTCCAGCACAAAACGATTATATTCATCTGCTCCCGCTGCTTCGGCAAGAATTGCTGCCTGTAAAGGGACAAATCCGGCTTGCGCCAGCATCACGGCGGGATTGCTTATCCCCTGCTGTTTCAGCCATGCTGAACTGGCCTCAAGCGTTGGCATCGGCATGGCAAGCGTCAGGCAACGGCTCAGAATAGTCGGCAGCAATTGCTGGGGTTTGTGGCTGACCAGAATGATCAGCATGCGGGCAGATGGTTCTTCCAGAGTCTTGAGTAACGCGTTCGCCGCATTGGTATTCATCGACTCTGCGGGGTGAATCAGCACCACGCGATATCCGCCCCGGTATGCGGATAAGTTGGAGAAGTCCGCAAGGGCACGCACTTGATCGACAGAAATCTGGCGGGAAGGCTTTTTCTTGCCTGTTTCGTGTTCTTCGCCGCTTTCCGTTTCAGACAGAGAATCTGGCTGGAGCAGGCGAAAATCAGGGTGGGTTTCCTGATTAAACCAGTGGCAGGACGGACAGTCTTGGCAGGCCAATCCGTCAGCAAGCGTCTGTTCGCAGAGCAAGGATTGGGCAAGATTCATGGCGAAATCGAATTTGCCTATCCCCTGCGACCCTTTCAGCAATATGGCATGCGGCAGGCGTGAACGGAGCCCGATCCAGCGTTGCCAAGATTCATTTTGCCATGGATATAACTTATTCATTTCAAAGTAATGCAACAATCTTTGTTAAATCTACTTTAACTTGTTCAGGGGTCTGGCGGGCATCAATTAGTGCAAAACGCAAGGGAGTTTTCTTATAACGATCCAGATAAGCCTGACGTACCTTCTCAAAGAAACTGCCCTGTTCTTGCTCGAAGCGATCCAGCGTTGCGTTGTTCGACAGACGTTGTCGTGCCACCTCGACCGGAATGTCAAACAGCAGAGTCACGTCCGGCTGCAGGTCTGCATGCACCCAGCGCTCCAATTGCTCCAATTTAGACAATTGCACTCCCCTGCCCCCACCCTGATAGGCAAAACTGGCATCGCTGAAACGGTCGGACACCACCCAGGTTCCCCGTTGCAAGGCAGGTTTGATAACTTGCTCTATGTGTTCCAGTCGAGCTGCGAACATCAGCATCGCCTCTGTTTCGGCATGCATGGGCTGTCTCAGCAGTATTTCACGAAGCAGCTCTCCGAGTGCCGTGCCGCCCGGCTCACGGGTTACCAGTACCTCCAATCCGCGTTGTCTCAGTGTCTCGGCGAACCAAGCCAGATGGGTGCTCTTCCCTGCCCCGTCCACGCCTTCAAAAGTGATGAATTTTGCTTTGTTCATTTTTGATATATTAACGTCTCAGAAAATCCAAACCTGCCGCTGAATGTAAAAGTATTCGAAAGTTGCGAACTTCTGCTGCCGATAAAGTCCGGGAGAGTGTCAGTTTACGTTTCTTTTATTTGCAGATGCCCGATGGCCGAGCAAACGGGTTTCAACCTTCATTCTCATTACACTGGACATGCGGATTTCCGGCATCCGGTCCATGGACAAGGCCAGGATTTCGCCCACGAAAAATCGTGTTTGCCGGCAAAAACAAACAGCACTAAACATTGCTTCGAAAGTTGATCGAACCAGTGCCGCCGGTGTTTGCGTTCAGGATGTAATGTAACGCTCCATCTGCTCGATGATAAAGCTTTGATCGGAAATCTTGGCCTTGACCAAATCCCCGATCGAAACGATGCCAAGGATGTTCTTCTGGTCATCGAGCACGGGCAGATGGCGGAAATAGCGCTCAGTCATCAGCGCCAAGCCCTGTGAGACCTCCATATCAGGAGTAACGTAACGCACCTGTTCGGTCATCACTTCGCTTACCAGAACCTCTCGCGTGTTCCGTTCAAGCGATGATACCTTATGCAGGCAGTCGCGTTCGGTGAATATCCCAACCAGCTTGTTGCCATCGACAACCATGACAGCTCCGATATCGCGCTCACGCATCAATTCCATAGCGCTCAGGACAGTATTGCCGGGCGCCACGGTGGTGAGAGGTCTGGTCTTTTCGGCTAATATTTGTTTGATCGTTTTCATGTTTCCCTCCATATATTGTCTTATAAATGAACGGCCAGGAAATAACACTATGGTTTGCCAAGCAAATTTTCCAAGAAGGATATTTTGCAAAAACAGCAGACGAGCCGATCATACATTCATTCTACTTGCTGGCTTGTCCTTTTGCAGCAACAAAATTCTAATAGCTGAAAATGAGTCGACTCAGAATAGCTATATTAATAGTGAAGCATCGTTATTTAAGAAAATGATTAACAGCCCGATTGTGCTGTTCGAGTGTACTTGAAAATTCAGAACTGCCATCACCGCGCGCCACAAAATACAGGGCGTCAGTTTGGGCAGGATGCAATGTCGCTTGTAACGCAGCCAGTCCCGGCAACGCAATCGGGGTCGGGGTCAGCCCTGCGCGAGTATAGGTATTGTACGGCGTATCTGCCAGCAAATCGCGCTTGTGCAGTTTGCCATTGTACTTGTCCCCCATGCCGTAAATTACTGCTGGATCGGTTTGCAGCAGCATACCTTTATGCAGACGATTGATGAATACCCCCGCAATCATGCTGCGATCTTTTGCCTGTCCGGATTCCTTTTCCACGATCGAGGCCAGAATCAATGCCTGGTAGGGTGACTCAAGAGGCAGGCCGGGCGTGCGCGTTTGCCAGCTTTCCAGCAAGTGCTTTTGCATGGATTGATAGGCGCGCTTCAGCAGATTCAAGTCGCTGGCACCGCTGGCAAAATAATAGGTATCGGGGAAGAACAGTCCTTCCGCCCGATTATCAACAGCCCCAACGTGCTGCATGATCTGGGCTTCACTCATTGTAGCGCTGTCGTGGCGAATTGTCGGATTTGTATTTAAAACAGATCGTAACTGATTGAATGTCCAGCCATCTATAATACTCAGTTCGTTTTGGTTGACACGTCCATTGGTCATCATGTCCAGCAGTTCCAGCGCCGTAGGAGCGTTTTCCAGTTCATAGTTGCCAGCCTTGATCTGGGTCGCTTTTCCGAGCGCACGAGCCAGCAATATAAACATCAAATCATTAGGTAATACCCCAATCTGCTGCATCTGCTTCGCCACAGATTTCAGGCTGGAGCCTTGATTGATGGAAAATTCGTAAGGAAGCGCGGGCAAGGTCAGTGGACGGGTTGCAAAATAACCCATCACAACGGCCAGCAATGCTGCAAAAATGAAAAAAAGTAACAGGAGGCTTTTAATCAGGCGCATGGCTCAGATTTGCAATGGGTTTTGTAGGTTAGGTTAGCAGTTTCATCGCGTAACCCAACCTACCAAAGCGAGCTTAATATCGTTCCAAAGTAGAACGTGTGAACGATCAATTGAAAGAATATGGTTATATTTTGCGGAACACCAGTGACCCGTTGGTACCGCCAAAACCAAAGTTGTTGTTCACGGCGACATCAATCTTCATGTCGCGTGCAAAATTCGCGCAGTAATCCAGGTCACATTCCGGATCCTGTTCGAAAATATTAATGGTTGGAGGCGAAATTTGATGGTGTACTGCCAACGCGCAGAATACCGACTCGATCCCGCCCGCACCGCCCAATAGGTGTCCGGTCATGGACTTTGTGGAGTTCACAACCAGTTTCTTAGCATGATCACCGAATGCCAGCTTGATCGCATCGGTTTCGTTTTTGTCGCCCAACGGGGTTGAGGTACCGTGCGCATTGACGTATTGCACATCTTGCGGATTCAGCCCGGCATTGCGTAATGCGCTCAACATGCTGCGCTTGGGGCCATCGGTATTGGGCGAAGTAATATGGTAGGCGTCGCCGCTCATGCCGTACCCGGCCAATTCCGCATAAATTTTTGCTCCGCGCGCTTTGGCATGCTCGTATTCTTCCAGTACCAGCACACCAGCCCCTTCGCCGATCACAAAACCATCACGATCCTTGTCCCACGGGCGGCTGGAGGTTGCCGGGTCATCGTTGCGCGTACTGAGTGCGCGTGCGGAAGCAAAGCCGCCCACTGCCAATGCACTGATTGTCGCTTCAGAACCGCCTGCAACCATTATGTCCGCATCGCCATATTCGATGATGCGGGCCGATTCGCCGATGCAATGCGTGCCGGTAGTACAGGCAGAGACCATCGCCAGATTCGGCCCTTTCAATCCGTACATCACGGACAGATTGCCGGAAATCATGTTGATAATTGTACCCGGAATGAAGAACGGCGAGATTTTGCGCGGCCCGGCGGCAAGGTAATCATTATGCGTATCTTCGATCATCGGCAAGCCGCCGATGCCGGAACCGATATTCACGCCGATGCGCTCGGCGTTCTGTTCGGAAACAATCAGCCCTGAGTCCTTGAACGCCTCTATTCCTGCCGCCAGGCCGAAATGGATAAATCTGTCCATACGCCGTGCATCCTTCGCGGAAATGAATTGCGTGACATCAAAATCTTTCACTTCACCGGCGATCTGCGCCGACAACGCGCTGGCATCAAAGTGGGTGATTTTGCCAATGCCGGACTTTCCCGCGACAATATTCTGCCAGACAGTGGAAATTCCAATCCCGACTGGGGAGATTATCCCCAGTCCGGTAATGACGACTCTGCGTTTAGACAAACCTGCTCCGCTAAGGGAAAGTAAAGAGAAAATTATTTGGGATGGGCGTTGACGTAGTCGATAGCCTGTTGCACGGTGGTGATTTTTTCCGCGTCTTCATCCGGAATTTCGCACTCGAATTCTTCTTCCAAGGCCATTACCAGCTCAACCGTATCCAGTGAATCTGCCCCCAGATCATTGACGAACGAAGACTCGTTCTTGACTTCGGACTCGTTTACGCCGAGTTGTTCAGCAACAATTTTCTTGACGCGTTGTTCGATATTAGACATGTAACACTCCCTACCTTTAGTTATAAATTCAAAAAACAGTGCGCATTCTACCAAACTTGCCGAGAATTCCAAACTGGATGTGAATACGTAATTAATATTACAAAATAGCGCCTCTAAATTGAGCACAACTTTGAAGCATCAAGAGGTAATGAAATATTCCCAAGAGCAGACCGGACAGAATTAATCACGCTTGCCCAGTCGCCGTACTGCGGCTGATTGAAAATGCGCAAGGTTGGATACCACGGACTATCTTCGCGCCGCTCCATCCAACGCCACTCACTGTCAAAACGGTTTAACATCCATACCGGACGAGCCAGTGCTCCGGCCAGATGCACCATCGAAGAATCAATCGAAATAACCAAGTCGAGATTGGACACCAACGCGGCTGTGTCGGCAAAATCAGTCAATTCCTCTGTCCAATCTATCCAATTTACATCATCCGGAATGGCGGGGTGCTGCTCATTCACGCCCAATTTTTGCAAACTGACCCAGGTAAAACGCCCGTCTTTCAGAATGGGCAGAAATTGCTCAAACCGCAAACTGCGACGTGCGTCGTACTGATGAGTCCTGCGGCCTGTCCAGGCAACACCGACAGTAAAGCTCCCCGGCGCCGCAACTTCGAGTCGCGTGCGCCAATGTGCCTGCGCAACTTTTGGTACTTTGAGGTAAGGCATGCCGGATGGAATAGAATCCGGTCGTGTCTGAAATGCGCGCGGCAATGACATCAGAGGGCACTGCCAATGCCAAGTCGCATAATCTGCCGGCATGCGTTTTAACAACACCACGCGTTCGCCGAATGACCATTCCATAATGAGATGCGTGATCGGGTCAGGGCAAACAAATCCGACCTTGGAAAAACGCTGTGAAGCAGGTTCCAGAAAGCGCGAGAATTGAAACATGTCACCGAAACCTTGCTCGGCGAACACCAACAATCCCTGTTTGTCTGTATCGCCCTGCCCATCCCACTGTGGGAGTGGGCAAACAGGACGAGAGAAGGTTCCGTTGCCACTTTCCGCTGATCCTGTCCAGCGTGCTTCGTAATTTTCCCAACCGGCTTGCCAGTTCCCCAACTTTAGTTGGGCCATACCCAGATTGAGTCGCGCCATGGCAAATTCAGGCGCAAGATTAACAGCCTTGGTAAAAGAGTCGTGTGCTTCCTTTACCAAACCAATATCATTCAATAAACTTCCCAGACTATTAAGTGCCACGGGGAAATCCGGCTGCAATACCAGCGCATGCTGATAGCTCTTGCGCGCCTCATCGAAGCGGTTCATGCGATGCAGTGAAATACCTCGCATATTCCACATTTGCGGCGATGCCTCACGGGAAGCCAATTGAGGCTCCAGCAGTTCCAGCACCTTGCGATAGGCGTATGTCGCCCTGGCATGTTCCTTGGCATCAGAGCAGGCTAAACCCAGATTGAAATGAGCATCGACATCGGAAGGCGCAAGCCTGCAGGCTTGCGCCCCGGCTCTGATCGCCTCATCAAACTTTCCCTGACGGCGGCAAATCTCGCCATAGTTTCGATGATAGAGAGCAACATTCATATCAAGCGCAATGGCTGCCTTGAAAAGGTCAGCAGCCAATGCAAGGTTGCCGGCACCATAGACCAGGAGGCCGAGTGCCTGATAAGCAGGATGGAATTTCGGATATGCAGCGATGATGTTGCGGTATGCCTCTTCAGCTTCAATAAGACGACCGGCCTGTGCATACGCCTCGGCTTGCATCATGGCATTAGCCAGTTCGGAGTTATTAATCGCCGATTCGCCAGGCCATTTCAAAATGTGCATAGCCCAAGCTGGTATTTTATTTCCAAAAACATGGAAACCATCCGATAAGCTTCCAAAATTTAATCCGTTTCTCTGTGCGAGAATAGTGAGACTTTTCCTCGAAAACAAACTGATGTGCCCATTTCGAGGGGAAGCATACCACCAGCTTATTTTTGGTTGGAGTTGATATTCCCGTCGGACAACAAAGTTGAAAACAATATAAGGCCATTCGGGGAAAGCAACGAAAGCAGGTCCGACATTAATTTTCGAACGTCCGGGACATGCTCGAACACCTCAAAGGCCGTGATCAGATCGAACTTCCCAAGCTGTTCAACCCTGGTGTTTTTATCCACGAAGGTATCGTAGGAAACGGATTGCCAATTTGATTCTCTCAGGAGTTCAGCAAGACGCCCGTTCCCTCCGCCGTAGTCAAGATGTTTAATGGAATGTGCCCGGTCCCCGAACATCGAAACTAATTTTCCGGCGTTTGCACGAGGTCTTATTTCCACGAAATCTGGATCCACCAGGTTGTATGCCCCGTTGTATATCTTTTCCTCGAACTCTTCAGGATTCCAATTTGCGAAATCCGGAGCAAAACAGAAACCGCATTGATTGCAAAGGACGTAGCGGACAGGAGTTCCTGCGAGGCTCAGAAATTTACCGTTTTTTTCCTCGCATGATTTGTTGAAGTCAACTGCATCAAGCAGTGAACACGTTCCATTACAGACCGGACAGAGTAAATTTTCATCCATGATTTCAGTTGTCTGTGTGGAACTTGATGGGGGCGAAGCAATTGGTGGAGAGGTAATGGCAGCTTGCGAAAACGATCATCACCAATCCACAGCGATTTACCTACTCCATATACATCCCGCCATTCACATGAAGCGTCGCGCCGGTGATGTAAGCCGCTCCCGGCCCGGCCAGAAAAGCAACTGCAGCAGCAATATCGGCGGGCTGTCCAAGGCGTTTCAAGGGAACATGTTCGACCAGCTTCGCGCGTTGTTCTTCGCCCAGTTTTTGGGTCATATCCGTATCAATGAAGCCTGGCGCGATGCAGTTGACAGTTATGTTGCGGCTACCGATCTCTTGCGCGAGTGATTTGGTGAAACCGATCATCCCCGCCTTGGAAGCGGCGTAGTTTG
>CAIQPV010000696.1 GCA_903873725.1 uncultured Nitrosomonadales bacterium | reverse complement strand
CAGATCGGAAACATTCTGGCTTTCCCTGGAGAAAGAACATGTGAATGGTTATGTGTCGGTCTGGCTGTCGGAGACCAAAGCCCGCGAAATGGATTTCCAGGAGCTGCGTAGTATCGTGAGCATTTTCTCTTATATCGTCGATGCCAAAAGCACCTTTACCAAAGAACACTCGGATGGAGTGGCGAGATTGGCCAGATACATTGGCACCTTGTTCAAGCTCTCCGAGGAGAGTTGCGACATGCTGGAGTTTGCAGGCTTGCTGCACGACATAGGCAAACTCAGGCAACCTGATGAATTGTTGGACAAACCCGGCAAGCTGACTCCGGAGGAATATGCCCATATCAAGCAACATAGTTTCGATACGTATTCCATCCTGAAAGGCATACACGGACTGGAAAAAATTACCGAATGGGCTGCGCAACATCATGAGAGAGTGAATGGAACGGGGTATCCGAACCACTTGAGCGGGGTTCTGCTCTCTTTAGAGGCACGTATTGTGGCTGTTGCCGATGTGTTTCAAGCCTTGGCACAAACACGGCCATATCGGGGATCCATGCAGAAAGAGGAGATCATGGAAATTATAAATAAAATGGTCGATCAGGGAAAGTTGGACCGGGAAGTCGTGAAGTATGTTGACAGCCATATCAAAGAATGCTTCGCGGCCGCAATTGTGGAAGTGTAAGAATTCAATTTAAAGCTAACTGGTAAGCACGGGACTCTCGGATCTGCCAGATGATTAAATATCCCCGCAGCTTGCTGCGGGGATACTTATTTATTTCACCCGCGATTATTTCTCCTGGTGTTGGCTAATTACAGGCCAATTCAGGATTGAAGTCCGTCATAGTTCTTATACCAATTTATTGCGTGGATATTGAATGTGGAGTGGGTTAAACTTCTGCCGAATTACAATATCTGCTATGGGAGCCGGAGAACGCGGCAAGGAGCTATTTCAGTTGACACAAGCGGATAGCCAAATGTAATCCAGCTCCGCCAGGTCACACAGAATCGTTTGCGTCAGTTGTCCGACATGGCAATGGATATTGCTATTGAAGATTCAAATTTTATATCCTTTTTACGGAGTTCCTGATGAAACTTCACTTACCTTTGCATATTCATATTTTGACCCTCTTCCTGATTCTTGTTCTGCTGGTTAGAGGCCTCATTGGCGGTCTGGGTTACAAGATGTCCAGCAATATGCTGGAATCCGCAGCGTCGGATTTGATCGGACGCATTGGAAAGGAAATGAATAGCGAAGTACGTCACACTATTTCACCGGGTGAGACGGCAGCCAATATTCTGAGCCACTCCGCAATAACAAACGCCGCCACGTTCAAGGAACGCATGGAGCGGCTCGGGTTAATGCGTGAGGTGCTGAACAGTTCAGATGCACTGGCGTCGATTTATGTAGGATATAACTCAGGCGACTTCTTTTTGCTTCGGCGGTTGCGTGACGATGCAGACCGAAGGTTATTCAACGCTCCCCCTGATTCACGCTACCTCTTGCAAAGCATAGAACGCAGGTCAAATCCACCGCGCGGTCGTTACATATATCTCGATGCAAAACTGAAAATCTTGCGCGAGGATAATCGGCCGGATTATGCCGCTGGCTATGATCCGCGTAAACGAGACTGGTACAAGGATGTGCTGGTGAGCGATAAACAGATAAAAAGTCCGCCTTACATCTTCTTCTCCAGCAAGAAGATCGGGATAACCATTTCCAACCGGGCAGAAGGCGGAAAGTCTGTGGTGGGGGCCGACATTGGACTAGAAACATTGAGCGATACACTTGGCAAGCAGATTATCACGCCGGGGTCGCAAGTGGTGTTGTTAAACCGCCAGGGTTTTGTCATCGCACACAAAAATGCCAACAAACTGATAAGTAACCTCAAAACTCCCGATGGCAAGCCCAGATTGTCTCGTATCGAGGACTTGGGCATTCCCGTGTTAACAGCGCTCTCCAATACGATCAAGCCATTGGAGCGAGATCCTTCCCGCGACGACACCATGGATTTTGCCGACGATAATTGGCGCGTGATCATCCAACCCATTCAGTTGCAAGAAGCGGAACCGCTGTATTTAATCATGGCGATTCCGGACCGCGAACTGCTTGCCGGTGCGCTGGAATTACGCTCCATATCGCTGCTGATCACCTGCCTGATCATCCTTCTGGCAATACCGGTGACCT
>CAIQPV010000695.1 GCA_903873725.1 uncultured Nitrosomonadales bacterium | reverse complement strand
TGATCTCCCACATTCACGGGAATAATCTCCTCATCCTGAATCAGCAGTTCCAGTGTAATGCGGCACGAAAGATTGATGGAAACCGAGTGCAGTCCTTGTAGCCTGCCACTCAAAGCGTGCAAACGTAACGATGGGTGGTGCGGGTTCATTTCCAGCAGTTGCAGCGTCTTGAGGTATGGAGTTCAAAGAAACACAGCAGGCGAGACGTTAAAGCGCGTTGCAAGTGCTTTCACTTGCCGCGTATTGAGTTCACGCTTGCCGTTTAGTATGGCTGATACGATGCTTTGCCCCCCCAGTTCTTCAGCAAGGTCGGTTTGTTTGAGGTTGTGTTCTTCCATCAGGTAGGAAAGCACTGCCGCTGGCGTTGCATCGGGGAGGGTATGATTTTTATTTTCATAGCTCTCCACTTCTTTGGTGACAAGGTCAAGCAAAGGCATTAGGCGATGAGATTCATTTGCGCCAATGCGGTCAAGCAACTCATCCATCACTCGCACCCGGCGTTTGTAATCATTTTCACTGGTGATTTGTCCGAGCGGCACGAGTTTGTTCAAGCCCTGCCAAGCAGTTTGAACTAATGCAAGATCAAGACTATGTTCAGCGACAGTGCTCATTTTCGTTTACTCCTCTGGCGATTCCACTGGTCATATTCGGCGTGTGTAAAAAACTGTTTTATATACACGCGCTGATATTGGTAGTGAATGACTGTTATCAGCCGATAATTATTTCCCTTAATATTAAAAACCGTGTACGGGTCGGCGAAATCCGCAGTTGGTAGTACAGAGCGTATAGCATGAATATCGGCGAAATTCGTCTTCTCGAAGATTTTTCGCCAGCTTGTAAGTATGTCAGCGGCATCAGTGTGATGCGCGGCAAAGGTATCTAGGGTTTTCTTTTTAATGACGTTCACGGGGTTAAAATATAGCAGATTGCTATAGTATTGTCAATTCTTGGCACATAGCAATCAAACGAATCCAAAATTTACCGAGGTCGAATTGTTTATGTTGCCAGCGCTAATAGACCACATTGTGATCTCCCACATTCACGGGAATAATCTCCTCATCCTGAATCAGCAGTTCCAGTGTAATGCGGTGCGAAAGATTGATGGAAACTGAGTGCAGTCCTTGTAGACTGCCACTCAAAGCGTGCAAACGTAACGATGGGTGGTGCGGGTTCATTTCCAGCAGTTGCAGCGTCTTGAGGTATTGCTTTTCCAGATCGGGATGGCGCTTGAGAAAACGTGCCGCGCGCTTTTCGTATTGTGCGGTGAATATCAGTTGGAAGCTCATGCAGCGAATTTCTTCACTCGCTTGACGTGCGCCGCCGGCGACTCCTTAACAAAACGTCCCGCTTTGATATCGGCGCGCGTTTCGGCCAATGCAGCCTCCAGTTCGCACTCGCGCAGGTAGTGATATTGTGCAATATCCATCACCACAAAACGATCTTTGCCGCGCACCGAAACAATTGCTTCCGGTCGCTCCGCCAAAACGGCTTCAATGGCGGCGACTCCTTTTGTTTTTAGATCATTGGCAGTCAGATTGGACATGGTTCATTCCTTATAGAGTTGTTATAAGCATTTTTGATAGTACGCTTTATAGTGTTATTTATCAACTGAAAAGCCGCGACACAGAAATAGTGGCGCTAAAGAGGCTCCGCAGTTGTTTAATAGATTCAGTTCAGTACATCCGCCTCTGTCAGCGGCGCGCCCCGTCGCAGTGCCTGAAGGATCAGCGCCAGTATCCTTCCGTGCGAAAAATCAGCCAGCCAATAGGGCGCAAAGCCGAAATGGTGCTCATAGACTTGCAATGCCACGCCAAGTTTTGAACGAACGGGTTGCACTGCGTCGAGTGAAGCGGTGATGGTTAACATGATGACTCCTTGCCCTCTCGTTATCCGGCGTGGCCGGCTCCCGAGAGCGACGGAGCGAGCAACGCTTTAGCCGGTATTTGTATTCCGCCCCGGAAAGTTGTCGGTTTAATCCGGCGGTTTGGTTGCAACAACATAATTGTTGCCACCTGAAATCTGTCCCGCTCCGCCTGAAAAAATGGGCACCCGGGAAGGGTGCCCGAAGTGGAGGAGAGACTATGAAAGCAGTTAACTTTCACGGGTGCATCATATGCTGGCAGCCTGCAACCGAGAACCAATTAATTCTGCATTGGATAGAAGAAATTGGCATATTCAAATCAAGGCTATGATTCGGGCGACAAGATAAACATCACAAGGCGATGCGCATTGATAACATCAAACCGGGCAGCAGGATTTTCGTACAATTCAAGTTGGGTTCGGCATGAATTTTTTTGCCTGTACCACACGGCATCATTCACGAAGTGGCCTGATATACGCAGTAGTTCAGCCAGTTCGCAAACAGCAAATGGGAGTGACTGCGCCACCGCACATTCACCGGTTGTTGGGGGTCGTTATCCAGAAAATAATTCTCAGGCAAATGGATATTCAGTCCTTTTGCCAGATCACGCGAGTATTCTCCAAGCAAGGTATGCGGATCGTATTCCGGATGGCCGGTAACGTAAATGTGGCGGTTGTCCTTACTGCTTACTATGTGAATTCCGGCAGCTTCTGATCTCGCCAGAATACGGATATCATTAACTTTTACCAGGTCATCCAGACGGATCTCGGTATGGCGCGAATGTGGCGCGTAAAAAGTTTCATCGAATCCGCGCAACAAAACCTGTTCCGGGTGCAACGAACGGTGCTCGAAGATGCCGAACATTTTACGCGTCAACCGGTATTTAGGAACGCCATAGCGATGGTAAAGTCCGGCCTGTGCTCCCCAGCACAGGTGTAGTGTGGACTGTACGTTGGTGTCTGCCCAATCCAGAATACGCGTCAATTCCAGCCAGTAATCCACCTCCTCGAACTCCATGAGCTCTACCGGTGCTCCGGTGATGATGAGGCCGTCCAAATGCTCGCTACATATTTCGTCGAAGGTCACATAATGGTTCAGCAGATGATCGGAGTCGGTGTTCCTGGCTTCATGGCTGGCGGTACGAAGCAGCACGACTTCCACTTGCAACGGCGTATTGCCGAGGAGACGCAACAATTGCGTTTCGGTGG
>CAIQPV010000694.1 GCA_903873725.1 uncultured Nitrosomonadales bacterium | reverse complement strand
GCAACCCCATCGCGCCTCCGGCTTCAAGTTGCGCAATGACTTTACCTCAAACCGTGCGGAACATGGCTATCAGAACTTGAGTCCCAAGGTCACGCGCAATTGACGCGGCTCACCCGGATGAACCGTAATGCCACTTGGCACATAAGGACTGCTGGGCGACACCTGGTAATCCTGTTGATAGGCGATATCGAAATACGGGCGGTTGAACAAATTAAGTGCATCCAGCGATAGAGTCGTACTTGGAGAAATCTCGCGCCGTACTCGCAGATTGGTCACAATCGCCGAGGGCGCGGTCAGGCTACCGTTTTGTGCCAGCGGATATGCACCGATGTAGCGTGTTTCAACTCCGGCTGACCACGGCCCCAAATCATGCAGAGCTGCCCTGAACAACGCGACCTTGCTCACTGCATTGGAAATCAGATTGCCGGTATCTCCGTTGTCGTTCATCTGCGCGTAGCGTGCATGAGTCCAGGCAAAATCGGCATCGACCAGCAACCAGCGATTGGTTATCCAGTGGTTGTTCCACTCCACACCGTAGCGTTTGCTGGCGCCTTTCGGCGAAGTGCCTCCGGCGTCTGCTGCGTAAACAATTTCTGAATTACTGTCCAGACTCCAAAGCGATACCGAGCTTTGCAAGCCGTCAATTCTTTCGGAACGTACACCAATTTCTTTGCCGGAACTACCGACCAGTGCAGGTACCGCAGTTGCTGGCGTACCGGTACTAGGATCAATTTTGTTGATGACTCCGCGCACATCGTTGCTGTGAAAACCCTTGCCTGCATTGATGAAGAATTCGGTCTGCTGCCAAGGCCCCAGAATTACTGACAACTTGGGTGAAAGCTTTGTGCCGCTGGCAATGCCGGTATTCTGCGGCAGTGAATACGAAGTCATGTCCATGGTGATGGAGTCTTCTCGTAATCCGACTGTGGTGCGCAGCCATTTTGACCAAGAGGTCGTATTTTGCAGGTATAGGCTGGCTATTGTTTCACTTGCCTGATTGTTGCTCACCGTTGCAAAAGGCACTCGCGCCTGTGTATTTTGCAGGCTGACGTTGATATTGTCATGGCGCAATTGCAGTCCAAGTTCTGTGGTGGCATCGTGCTCTGACAGGCTATGATTCCATCCCCTGACAACTTGCCCGCCGACAATATTGCGATTCTCCGCTTGCGCAAACTGATCGCCAGTTATCGGATTATGTGCGAAGAAAGTGAAGTTGGACCAAAGCTGCAAGTGGACGTGTTCCATATAGGCTGATGCCTTCATATAACCGACAGCATCGGCGCTATGCCACTCACCGGACAGAATATCGCGCCCGGTATTGCCCCCATCGGTGGGATCCATCGAGGAAAATCGCCCCAGTTGCCCCGAGTTGATCAATTCCAGCGGCACTTGATCGGTGGCATTCCACTTCGCGTCGTAGTAAATTCCATCTATGGCCCAGCCAGTAGTGTTGTTGCCATCGCTGAGGCGCAATAAGGCATTGGTTTTCTGCAAGTCCTCCTTGATAGTCCACGGGCCGTTATTGCGCATGATTTCCACTGCGCCAAGCAAAGTCGGGTTTGTGGCGTCAAGTGTAGTGGTATTGCCGGAATCCTTGCCTGACGGTGCTAATCTAGTTGAACCTGCCAACAATGCTCGTCGATAACCATCACCTCCGACAGTCAGATCGGCAATATTGTGGTCAAGGCTATTACGGTATTGGATGTCTGCGGAGCCAGCGGATGAAAAATCACCGTTCTCGGCAAAATAGGGCCCTTTGCGATAGTCGATGCGGTTCACCAATTCAGGGATCAGGTAATTCAGATCGGAATAGCCCTGACCATGTGCATTGGTAGGCATATTAGCAGGTACGCCATCAAGACTGGTGGCGAAATCGGTGCCGTGGTCAAGGTTGTAGCCGCGCAGAAAATACTGATTGGCCTTGCCGTCGCCGGAATGCTGGGTGACCACCAGGCCGGGTACTGTTTCCAACGCCTCACCGGGTCTGAGCAAGGGAATATCTTGCAACAATTCCCCGCGAACGACGCCTTGCGAGGCCGCGTCAGAAGTTCCAACTCCGTTATCGTAATGGCCCGTGACAGTTACTGCGGGCAGTGTGGTAACAGCGTTAACTTGGGCTGGCTGCGATGCATCACCGTCTGTCAGGGTATTCATGCTGGTCTGGGACAAAGCCGCATCTATACACATCGTTAATGAAAATGCTGCCACCCACTTCATTGTACGCATATTGAAACCCCCTTTTACGTATGACGAAAATATTATTCTTCTTAAATTATGATAAAAAATAGAGCCACACGCTTGATGGCTCTATTTCCAATAGGCCTTATCTGTTTTCAGGAGACCGCCAGATACACCCCGCACAGTGCAACACTTGCACCTACCCATCGCATAACTTGCTTGTGCGCCAACCGATGCATGCCCAAACCAAACATAATTCCCAAGATATGCAACGTTGCCGTTGACAGAATAAAACCGAATGCGTATGTCATCACAGAGGCCGAATCCGGCATCTCAGCGCCGTGTGCGTGACCATGGCATAGTGCGAACAATCCGACCATGCTGCTGCTTAACCACAAAGGCAAACGAATCGAGGCTGCGATTAATATACCCAGCATCAACACAGACAATACGATGCCCGTCTCGGCAAATGGCAGGCTGATCCCCATCATTCCCATTACACCGCCCAAGATCATCACACTGACAAAAGTGAGCGGCACAGCCCAAACGGAACGACCGCCCATCTGTGCCGCCCACAACCCCACGGCTACCATCGCACAAATATGATCCAGACCGCTGATGGGATGCGTGAGGCCATGCATGAAGCCACTGGCTTCCCCGACTCCGACATGAGCATAGGCGAAGGAGGGCAGCAACGCACCAGCCACAATTAACAAAACAGAACGCAGACAAACGGATTTACTCATGGCTATCTCCTAAAGAAATACGACATTCAGCATGGGAATCGCGGCAACAAGCCAGCTTGCCGTAACCTGTAACTATGTAGCGCGTAATACGAATTATCATTTCTTCTTATTTGTTGGCGAATGCTAAACCTGATAGCTTCGTCTTGTCAATAACAACTAAACCCAGATTTTCCATTAGCGACCTGAATTCATTCTAAATCATACAATTACTCTAATGGCTTCCATTATGAATTTCATCTAAAAATCAGTTAAATAACTATCTAATGGAAAATCTGGGCTAAATTTTTGGGTGACTATGGGTGTGATAATGCCCCGCGTCTTTCTCTGCGGGTATCAAGTTGAGTTGACCGTGACGCACACCCCGTTCGGCGATCAGCGCATCGCTAAACTGCTGTACTGCTTTGGTCGCCCCACGCAGCATCACCGTTTCCAGGCAATTGTCGTGATCCAGATGAACATGAGTTGAAGCCACCACCAAATCGTGATGTTGATGCTGAATCACCGTGAGGCGTTCTGCCAGATCGCGTTCATGATGGTTGTAAACATAGGAAAGATTAGCCACGCAAAATGGAGACCGGTATTTTTGCATATGAAGCGTGTTCAATTGACCGCGCAATATGTCTCGTACCGCCTCGGAGCGGTTTTGATAGCCTCGTTCGCGTATCAACCGGTCGAACTCGGAGGCCAGATTTTCATCTAGAGAAATAGTAAAACGTTCCATGTAAATAATGTCCCCTCTTAAAGCGATCCACTATTTTAGAACATTCCAGGCAATAAAGCGCCACAGTAAAAATTCTGGACGAACGCCCGCGAGACTCGTACAATGTATCCACACACGTAACCACATTATGGAGTTGCCATGACGACTACCGCACACCCAACCACCGAGCAATATGGCGGCAAGGTCACGCCGGTTGGAAATTCCAAAGGCATTCGCCTAGATGCTTCATTTTTCAAGGCCCACCCCGAGTTCAATGGCGAGGTGCGAGCTACGGTGCTGGCTGATGGGCAAGTTCTGCTCTCTGCAAAAAATACACCTCGCCGCCCCGTTAATGATGCCGATGACGATCCGGTGATGCTGGGGTTCCTGCGCTTCATTGAATCGCAGATGACAGCGCACCCCGAGCTGATTGAACCGGTAGATAGAGACCAACTTGCCCGAATCGGCAAACTGGTCAAAGGTGTTTGAGTCGGCAAGCCATGACCGCCAAAACCAAACCCGCCTCCTGGCAACTCTTCTACTTCAAACTGTTCAAGGAAGCGCTGGACGAGCTTGAGCAGACCGTCACCCAACTTGCCCGGCAACAACCAACAACCTACAAGTCTCATCCCAAAACACGCTTGCTGGCCTCCGTGTACAAATGCATCACACAACTTGTCCCCGCCGATCCTAACCATCCCGATTTCCGTCTGGGCAAGACGCTGGGGACTGAATACGCCAACTGGCGGCGCGTAAAAAAGGGTATGCCAGACCGTTACCGCCTGTTCTTTCGCTTTGCCTCCAGCCCGGTACAATTGATCGTGTATGTATGGTTTAATGACGAAGACACACTGCGCAAAGCCGGTTCCAGAACCGATGTGTACGAAGTATTCAAACGTATGCTCATGCGAGGAGAAGTGCCGTCTTCGATTGATTCACTGCTGGCTGAAAGTCGGAAGCCTTAAGGAAGCGCTACTAAAGCATGTTCGCCCAACGTTCTCTTAACTGATCACTTCTTTCGTAAGTCGTGCGTACTTTTCCTGCGAGGTACGTCTGGCTTTCCATTTCTTAAACCAGATGTAAACACCGGTGACCGACAGCAGGGTTATAACCAATCCGAGAATGCAAACTAAAATACGGTAGACGAGCCAGTTATGCCAGTTGGCAAAATGCAGGGCGCGCAGCCAGTTCGATATGGTTTTCCCGCTATGCTCTCCATCAGGCAAAAAGACTTTTTTGAGTTCGCCCGTGTCACCATCGACCCACACACCGAGACCATCCCAACTGCCGTCGCTGATGTCGCGGCTGCTGCGAACACTATAAGAATATGCGCCAGCCTGAGAGATATAGGCAAAGCCAACGGGGCCTTTGACGGTGATGTCATTCTCTCTTGCGTACCGTTCAATGGCTTGTTCAGACTTATCGAGTGCTTCATGCCAGCCCAAGCGTGGATTTTCATTCGGTGTTTTCAACATCAATGCCGCGAACGCCTGTTCTTCGTTTGGATAATCGAATAATTTGGCGGTTGTCCATTCATACACTGAGCTGTAGTTAAACATCACACTTGACCAGACGAAAATAAAGAGTAGCGGCCATAGCCAAAGGCCGGAAGCGCGATGCAGGTCGAAATTCAGCCGATACGCAGAGGCAGGCCACTTGATTTTCCAAGCCGGTTTCCAGCGGGAAAAGAAGCGCGAGAACACCACCGGAAATGTAAGGTAAAAAGCGTAAAAACAGTCGAAGGTCCAGGCCACCGCTACTACGCCCAGAACCCACGCCCCCCAGTCGCCCAGCGCCAAGTTCATGTGCAGACCATAAATGAAGGGCATCAGGTTGATCTTTCCCTGCGACAGGTCGCCGCTCAGACGATGACCCAGCACTTTTCCAGTCCATGGGTCAAGGAACATCTGATTAAAATCGAGCGGAAATGGCTTCCCTGTTGCAGGGTCGATT
>CAIQPV010000693.1 GCA_903873725.1 uncultured Nitrosomonadales bacterium | reverse complement strand
CAGTAAAGCAGAGATTGAGGCAGCTATGAATTCAGCACCCGCGCCGACAGCAATTACTAACCCAGTTTTTTGAACGGCAGCACGACAGCACCAGTCCGAAGACCATCCAGATAATCCGCCCAGTGCTGCATCATTTTTTTCCTTTCATCGAGGCGCAGCATGTGAGTTTCCCGCTTGTACGCTGCGCGCACTTGGTCTTGATCCGCGTGGGCAAGCTGGATCTCAATCAGTCGCACGTCATATCCGAGTTGCTCCAAATTGGTTGATGCCAATGCCCGGAAGCCGTGAGAAGTCATTTCTCCTTTTTCGTAGCCCATGCGCTGCAACGCGGCCAGCAATGCCACATCGGACAGGCAGCGAGTCCGTGACCGTGGGGACGGGAACAGAAGATTATCACCGCCAGAGACGATCAGGAGGTCGTTTAAGATGACTATAACCTGATCCGAGAGTGGCACAACGTGCGGCCTTTTTGCCTTCATTCTGCCTGCTGGAATCGTCCACAGTCTCGTTACCAGATCGAATTCTTCCCACTTGGCTTGTCGCAGTTCACCCGGACGAACAAAGACCAGCGGCGCGAGCTTTAATGCCAGACGCACAACTTCCGAGCCTTTGTAAACGTCAATGTTGCGCAGCAGTTTGCCAATTTCAGAGGGCTCTGTAATCGCGCCCAAGTGCGTTTCTTTTGCGGGTGGCAGCGCGCCTTTCAAACTCAACGTCACATCATATTCAGCGCGTCCGGTACTGACCGCGTACCGCCATATCTGGCCACAGTTCTGCAATAGCCGGTGCGAGGTTTCAAGCGCTCCACGCGTTTCAACCCTGCGCAGCACGGCCAGCAACTCAATGGGTTTTACTGCATTTATCCCGATACCCTTGAAATAAGGGAACAGATCACGCTCAAGTCTACGGATAATTTTCGAGGCGTGACTGTCCACCCACTGGTCACCGAACTTCTTGAACCATTCCCGGCTGATTGCCTCGACGGTTTCCAATACCTCGACCGGCGCGGCAGCAGATGCGATTGCTGCGCTTTGAGCCTCTTTCTTCACCTCCATTGGGTCAAGTCCCGCTGCAATAAGCTTGCGCGCTTCCAAAGACCACTCACGGGCGTTCTTAAGGCTTACGGCTGGATATTGGCCGAAGCTCAGCAATTTTTCTTTGCCTGCTATCCTGTATTTGAGCCTCCACAGTTTGCTTCCGCTGGTTCTAACCAGTAAATGCAAGCCATCACCATCCGCCAGCTTGTAATCTTTCACGCCTGGCTTTGCTGCTGCCACTGCCTTATCGTTTAGTTTGCCCATTTTCATCCTCGCATTTTTGCACCAGAAGCATTACGTTACCCCCAGACGCATAAAAATGCAATGATTACCCCCAGCAATACCCCCAGAGATCGCGGACACGGCGGAACGCTTGCGAACCATAATGAACGTACGCGGAATATAAATAGCCTTGTAACTATTGGGTTTTAATTGATTAAGGCGAAAAAAATCCCGGCGGGTAAGGCCGGGATTTTAGTCGTATTGGTGGAGGCGGGGGGAATTGAACCCCCGTCCGCAAGCACTCTACAGGCAGTTCTACATACTTAGTCTGGTTGTTTGATTTCATCCGGCAGACGCCAACCGACAGGCTGCTACAGGACTAGTCACCTAAATTTAAT
>CAIQPV010000692.1 GCA_903873725.1 uncultured Nitrosomonadales bacterium | reverse complement strand
CCTCGAAACGGATGCTGTGTTCTTGATTCTGAGGCGCATCGAAAACGGGCTTTATCGTGCAGCTGTATCGCCAGCCCACTACAAAGAGATTGGCGCGATTCGAGAAATCAGCGAGCGGCTTGAAATGGAAAGCATGTTGAGTCGGATAGATAAATCGTGCGAATGTGATCTTATCCAAGCCCGTCATCGCGCCGAGACTTTGATCGACATGGGGTTTGGCATCGCCGATGCTGCCCATATTGCCTTCGCTGAACAGTTGGCAGATTTCTTCATTACTTGCGATGACAAATTGCTAAAGCGGTGTTCGCAAACCGCATTGCGTATCGCCGCGATAAGCCCGCTCGAATTCATAGCCAAGGAGGAACCATGAGCATCGAAACCGTGATGACTGAAGAACAACTAATCCGTCAAGCCACCGATACCTTGATCGACAATCTGGGCATAATGGAGGCCACCCGCTTTCTCACTATCAAGCGCCAGGGCCACTTTGACTCAGTGGAAAGGCACAGATTGTGGCAAAATGGACTGGATAAAGAGGGATTTTTTGACGGGGTTTTTACCCGGCCCAAGGCAGGTTCTTAGGCTGCGCTCATAACCGGAGACTTGGTTATCGCCTGCTGTTATTCCGATCCCGCATTGGCAAAAGAAAAGCTGGGCTGGTCAGCCGAATTGGGTATCGACCGTATGTGCCAAGATTCTTGGCGTTGGCAGTCGATGAACCCGGCAGGGTTTGAATAAGCGGATATCCGGATAAATGCGGTAACCTCTGGTATTGAAGTTGTTCCACTAATTTTGAGCTTATGCATAACGTTACCGCTTGGATATTTTTCTCGGTCGGCCACGGCGCACATACCCCACCTTTAAATCCAAGGCCGCTTCAATTTCCGCCTTGAACTTATTGTTCCCCAGCGGCGTTCCCGTTTGCAATGCACACCTCAACAGCGTCAACTCTTCAGAATCCGTCTCCCCTTCAAACAGTCCGCGATAAGCAGACTGTCGAGCGTCGGGCAAACCGCCTAAACTTATATACTCGGTATGAGCCGTCAAAACAGCATTACTTACACCCAGCGCATTGGCCGCATAGCTGGACCAACGGTATTTTGCCGGATGATCCACCATACACGCCCTAACCGGATTCAGCTCGATATAACGCATGCACGACAAGAAATATGCCTGCGACTCAATTATGTTGCATTTATAGCGACCTTCCCACAGGCCACCATGTCGTTGATAAGTTTCGTTTACATACCGTACATAATGCCGCCCCAGACTCTGAAACAAACGCCCCACCGAGTCTGCACGCTCCGGCGTCAGCAGCAAATGCACATGATTGGTCATCAGCACATAGGCATGAATTGCGCAACCGCAACTATCAGCTGCCTCTTTGAGGCAGCGCAAATACTCCAGATAATCGAGATCATCGAAAAAAACTGCTGATCGGTTATGCCCCCGCTGAACCGCATGAACGGGCGCACCTGGCACATAAAAGCGCTGTTTTCTCGGCACAGTGCGCCTTTATTTGAGGGGATGGCGCACATGCAATCCCTTGAAACGACGAAATCCCTTATCGGTCGTAACCCAATCACAGTCCCACTCAAGCGCAAGCGCAGCATGATAGGCATCCGGAATATCATTGCCCTGTGCGGATATCGACTGCACACACTTCAAAAACAAATCCCAATGACTTTTGCCGGGCGCCAAACAAACCGCATGCCCGGCTGATCTTATTTGTTGTGCAAAGGCAATTGCAACTTCCGGGGAACTGGGCTTTTCAAAAACCTTGGGATGAGTCACCACTCGGATAAAACCGCTCAACACCAACTCTGAAAAACCGTATGCAATATTGGAATTGATCACTGACTCCATCCAGTCACGGTACGCCCGATGATCCTGCGCGTCTTCCCTGTGCGCATAAACCAGCACATTCACATCCATCAACATCATGATTGATCGTCCATGATGTCCAATAACGTGCGTCCATTATCCAGCCCCACTCCCGGTTTCACGCCAGACCCGGACGTCGTTATCAGCCGTATTGTTCCACGCTTTACCCTCGGTTTTGACAGAGACTCACGCAATGCGCTCTCAATCACTCGCACCAAAGAAATGTTCTCTTCAAGAGCACGATGCTTGGCTGAATTAAGTAATTGATCATCTATATTCAACGTGGTTCGCATGTCCGGCTCCTTTGTTCTAAGTTCATGCTAAACTACCATAAATCCACTCGCCATGTCAATAGATGTCTATATTTTAAGGGTTCTGACCCCTTATTCCTTTTTATTCCTTTTGATCAATGATAACTGGTTTGCCTGCTGCTCTTGCCGCCTTAACCAAATCAGCTGACCGACGCAATACTCCCTTCGCGTAGTCAGAAAGAATGACAGCACCGATCTGGGGAAGCTGGTCAACAAAAGTAGCGCATAAAGCATCCGCATCCCAATTAGGAAAGTGATCCTCAAAATCTGCTCTTATCAGTTGCTGATGACGCGAAATAATCCGAAGTTTTGTGATCGTTTTACTTCCCGGAACTCTTTGCAATAGACAATGAACACCGCGCTCAACCAATATTGTTTCAACTTGGTCAGCTGTAGCATCTTGTCCCGCCAGACCCAGTAATGTCGTTTTAGCGCCAAGTACAGCAGCATTCAAAGCAACATTCCCTGCACCACCTATACGTGCCTCCTCCATCTCGACACGCACAACAGGAACCGGCGCTTCGGGCGAAATGCGGGATGTTGAACCAT
>CAIQPV010000691.1 GCA_903873725.1 uncultured Nitrosomonadales bacterium | reverse complement strand
CGACGCATTCACTGAAACTATTTTTGATCTGGATGGTCGCAATGAAATGGAGCCTTGGTTGCAAGGTCACGGGCGAGAGAAGTATGGCCATCTGGCTTCATTCCGGCATTTAGCGTTGGAGCATGAGCAGTTCCATAAACTGATTCGGGCTGTCGTCGCTAGTTTGCAGGAAGGCGCATCATCAGATGCAGACGCATTATTGAAAAATGAACTCTCGCAATCAACCCGTCGAATATTGGTTACGATTGGAGAGTTAAATGAAGTCGTGCAGGCAGATCATATAGCCCCGTTTTAACGAACAGTAGCCAGGGCTTGGTATGCTTATAATTAAGGAAAGCTTCCTGCTGTTTGTCGCGCTTCTTCAGCTTGGAGTTTGATTTCAGCAATCACATCATCTGCCTTAGCTGGATCTATTCCCAATGCAGTCCACTCTTCTGAACGAATATCCGGTGTAGTGTGCTCATTGATACCGAATGAAGGCAAGATTTTTTCTGCCAGATTCACCATGCTAACCAAAGGTTGACCTGCGGCCGCATGTTCATTTTCGGGATCGTGATGGTAGCGCAATATGGCAACGACAGATTCTGGCAGATCCCAGTGCCGGACCAACTCTGAACCGAGTTCACCGTGATTCATTTCCAGAAGCTCGGCTTCGATTTCGCTCGAGTTGCGTTCTTTTTGAGATGCAAATCGGGTGTGCAACTCATCACTACGACTTTGGTCAAGCTGGTTCAAGACCATGTAGCCGATATCATGCAACAATCCCGCCAGAAAAATTTCGTCGTCGAGCGGACGTGTGTTTCTTGGCATGGCTTTGGATATGGTCCGCAGGGCCAATGCGATCGCCAGACTATGTAACCAGAGGCCTTGAATGTCGAGTTTGCCTACGGGTTTTTTGGTAAGGGAAGACATCACAGCGATACTCATCGTGACAGACTTTACGCGCGTGATGCCAAGCAACATGGCGGCATCGGTTACTGAAGAAACTTTTTTGGAGGCGCCAAATAAGGGTGTATTGGCCAGCCCGATGATTTTTGCCGCGATCTGAGGGTCTTTATCAATCAGCTTAAGCATGTCCCGTTCACCCTCATCGGTTTCAAGATTAAGCGCAAGAATTTTTTGTGCAATGACCGGCATCGCAGGAAGCATTTCAAGGTTGCGGATGGCTTGCTTCAGATTGACTGGGGAATTACTGGTACTCATGCTCTCTCCCTTGGCTAGTTATATTATTATTTTCGGCGATTGAATCGTGCTGGTGACTATTTTAATCAACTGTCTGCAGTTTGTCCGAAAATAATTCAGGTGTTTTTCAGAGATTAAACCAGTTTTAGTTACTGAATGTTGGGGCGCTTTGCCAGTTTGCGTTGCAGCGTACGTCGATGCATATTGAGAAGCCGGGCGGTGGAAGAGATATTTCCTTGTTGTTCCTGCAATACACGCTGGATATGTTCCCACTCAAGTCGATCTACAGAGGTGGGCAAGGTATTTAGCTTGAACTCCGTACTGGCGTTATGCCCGAACGCAGCCACGATCTCATCGGCATTGGCTGGTTTTGCCAAGTATTGGGTTGCACCTAGTTTGATGGCTTCTACTGCAGTGGCAATACTGGCATAGCCAGTCAGCATCACGATACGGGTTGCGGGGTCAAGCTCATGCAATTCCTTGGTTAAAACCAACCCTGAAGCGCCATCCATTTTTAAATCAACCACGGCAAATTCGGGTGGATTGGCTTTTGCCACGGGTAAAGCTTGTTCAACGCTATTGGCTATGGTGACATCAAAGCCGCGCTTTTCTAAGGCGCGTGATAGTACCTTGCAAAATGTTTCGT
>CAIQPV010000690.1 GCA_903873725.1 uncultured Nitrosomonadales bacterium | reverse complement strand
TTATGGCATGACAAGCCCGACAACCAAAACTATCAAAACGCTTGCCACAGCAAAAAAACGCAACAGGAGGCTTAACGATCTTGAGCAGAAATATTTGTTGACTCAACTAGTTGATACGCAGTGCTCCGATCCCAAACGTGCAAACAAATGGATTCCGCTTGTCACTCGGTTTGCCATTGAAACAGCCGCACGATTATCAGAGATTGTTGGCAAGGACAAAACAACTGATGACCCAACCGTCCCAGGATTGATTTGGGAGAATGTGCATTTGAACGATTCAATTTGTCATCTGATAGATACAAAAAATGGAGAATCGAGGTTTGTTCCACTCTCACCCGCCGCTATTGAATGTCTAAACAAGGCGCGAGAGTTAAATACGGCTTTACGTGGCCCTGTGTTTCCAACAACCAATTCAGCTATCAAACAGGCTTGGCAACGCGCCAAAAAACGTGCTCAGGATCAGTACAAGAAGGATGGAGGAAACGATCCGGACTTTCTCGTGGACTTTCGGTTTCATGATAACCGGCACGAAGCAGCTAGCAGATGGGCACGAGACTTTGACCAAATAAAGTTAAAAATGATAACTGGGCACAAGGATACGAGAAGCCTTGATAGATACGTCAACGCGAATCGAGATGATATCGCTCTGATTGCGGTTAAGATGGCCGAGTTACAGAAGATGAAAGCCACTGGGTGAACCATTATTACCACCATCCGAGGGCAGAAATTTGGCTAAAAATCTGGTTTGATGTATTTACATATTTGTATTAACATGAAGACATGAATATCTGCGTTGAGTGGGATGAGGTAAAAGCGCGTGCCAATGTGCGAAACCATGGCATAAGCTTTGAAGTCGCTGCTCATGTCTTTGCCGATCCGCTTGCAGTGTCCGTCCAGGATCGCATCGAAGGCGGCGAACACCGCTGGCAAACCGTTGGAGTGGTAGGCGGACAACTGCTGTTATTGGTTGCGCATACAGTGACGCATGATGACGATGCTGAAGTAATCCGTATTATCTCAGCGCGTCGTGCGGACAAAAAGGAGCGAAAACGTTATGAGCAAAAAAATAGTTAGACACACAGTCAAGCTGACCGATCTCCCACCTTTGACAGACAAGCAAAAGGCGGAAATCAAGGCGACGGCAACTTTGCCAGATAGCACAATTGATTATAGCGACATCCCGCCGCTGTCGGATGAGTTCTGGCAAAAGGCCGTGCGCAACCCGTTCTACAAGCCTACCAAAACTACAACCACTCTGAGGGTAGATTCGGACGTATTGGTGTGGCTTAAGTCCAAAGGAAAAGGCTATCAGACCCGGCTTAACGCGATTCTGCGTGATGCGATGTTGCATGAGATAAAGCATTAATTGCGGAAAAAAGTGCGGGTACTGGGTGTCAAAACGCGGGGAAACGAAATATACACACCATAATGAGGAAATTGCAAAACTCGAAACCTGAGTTGAATTAACCGCCGAAAGGTGTGAAAAAAGAGGTGGAGATGGGCGGCCATTGCTGGCAAGATGGAGGTTCTGAAGACTACATCAACGCCCGATATGAATACTACGCAACGAGACGGAATAATGCAACGCTGGCATGTGATTCAGTACGAATTAATGCCAGAATTAAGGGATACGGCGGGCGCTTTGACGCCGAAGCTGGAGCAAGTTGTTCACACGCTTGAATGGGTACGAATAGAAGAATTTGTCAGGTCGTCATGGTGTGGATGCGGACGCCCGGAGCTTGATCGTGGGATGCTGGCTAATGCGTTTGTTGCCAAAGCGGTGTTGGGGTTACCCACCACAGTTGGTTTGATTGAGCGTTTGGCGATGGATCGTGCCTTGAAACGCATCTGCGGATTCCCGATGTGGAATAAGCTGCCAGACGAATCGACCTTTTCGCGTGCCTTTGCCGAATTTGCCGAGGCAGGCTTGGCGGAACGTACCCATGCGGCCTTGGTGAAAGAGACGTTGGGTTCTCGCCTGGTTGGCCATATCAGCCGGGATGGCACGGCGATAGAGGCCCGCGAGAAACCGGCGAAGAAGGTAGAAGTATCTAAACCAAAGCCCGCCGAGCCGAAGAAACGCGGACGCCCCCGGAAGGACGAGACTCGCGAAGTTAAGTTGGGGAAGCTTGAACAGCAACAGGGCAAGGCGCTGGCGCAGTTGATAAAGGAGTTGCCGCGAGACTGTGACCGTGGCAGCAAGTGCAACGCACAGGGCTACAAGAACAGTTGGAACGGCTACAAGCTGCACATTGATACGGCGGACTGCGGCATACCGGTAAGCGCATTGCTTTCCAGCGCCTCGATGCACGACAGCCTGGCCGCGATGCCGTTGTCCTTGATAACGGCGCAACGTGTAACGAACTGCTACGACCTGATGGATGCGGCTTATTGCAGCAGCGTGTTGAGGGAACACAGCCGTAGCCTTGGGCATGTGCCGCTGATCGATCATAACCCGCGCAAGGGAGATAAGATCGAGTTCAGTCCCAGCGAGGCGCAACGTTACAACGAGCGCAGTCAGGCTGAACGGACAAATGCGCGACTGAAGGACGACTATGGTGGCAGGCATGTGCGAGTCAGGGGCCATGCAAAGGTGATGTCGCATCTGATGTTTGGGATACTGGCGCTGACGGCGAATCAGCTTCTCAGGTTGCTGACTTAAGTCCGGCAGCAGGAATCAAGAAAAGTACCCAAGCGGATTGAACGAGGGAATCGCTCGACTTTAAGAATGGTAAATATGATGTATTGATGAAAAAAGTGGGAGTGTAACCATTACGATGCCGAAATTCGAGCATCTGATGTCATTGTGCTTCCTTTTAAAAATAGTTTTGCAAGAAGCTCTAATGATAATGGTGTGCATAATCACACTGTTGTGTGATTTCAGAAGGAGATTGAAAATGGCTATTGAATCAGCTGTTACAGTTAGTTTGGCTATCGTATTACTGCTTGGACTGGCTTTGTATATGTCACGCCATCGGACAGAAGACAAAAACAAACATTAAGGGGCTGACTTAGAATGGCTATTGAATCTATTGTTGCACTGGTGCTTGTTACCTTGTTTTTGGGCGTATTGGTGGCACCGCACGCAGGTGGTTTAAGCTAAATTTTATCCTGTCAGGGCATCTTGATGATAGCATTTTAAACGTCGGCTTTTCGGCATTGAACTTGCAAGGCTCTACAACCGCAATGCGCCATCTCCTGCCGTTCAAGGTGTAGAATATCTTGCATGAAAGCGGACGGTCGTGACCAGTAGCAACCGCCCATCAAGCGACAGTAACGGCTGGCGGCTTACGACAGCAATTTTTATCAAATCAAGGAGTTCGACTTGGAGTCAATTGCGGTTAGGAACTTCGATTCG
>CAIQPV010000689.1 GCA_903873725.1 uncultured Nitrosomonadales bacterium | reverse complement strand
TCGCGCAGGCCGTGTTCGAGTCACAGGAAGGTTCGTTTACCACCGATGCCAAAAAAGTCATTCTGAAAGTTAACACTGCATTCACTGTGATCACGGGCTATAGCGCCGAGGATGCTGTAGGGCAGACACCGCGCCTGCTCAGTTCGGGACGCCACGACCACTCGTTCTACGCCTTGATGTGGGAAAGCATCATCCGAACTGGCACCTGGCAGGGAGAAATCTGGAACCGGCGCAAAGACGGCGTGGTGTATCCCGAAACCCTTCGCATCAGCGCGGTACGAGATTCTGCCGGGGAAGTCAATAACTATGTTGCCGTCTTTAATGACGCTACTAAACACAAGGTGGCCGAAGAGCGAATGCGCAGCCTGGCGTTTTCCGACCCGTTGACCGGTCTGCCCAACCGCCAACAATTGATTGTGCTGCTACAGGAAGGTCAACTTGCCCGCACCCAGCGGCCACGTCAAGACGCGCTGCTACTGGTCGATCTGGATAAATTCAAAGACTTGAATACAACTATCGGTCGCGAAAATGGCGACCTCTTGCTGCAAAACGTTGCACACAGGCTTGGCAATTGCATTCGAAAGTGTGACACCTTGGTGCGGCTTGGCGGTAACGCCTTCGTGGTCATGTTGCAGGACTTGAGTTTGATCCCCCCGCAGGCGGCCAGCGAAGTCGAGGTGGTGGCAGGGAAGCTACTCCTTGCTTTGAATAAGCCCTATCGAATCGGGAATTCTGATATTCACTGTAGCGCCAGCATCGGTATTGCCTTTGTGGACGGCGCAGCACAAGACATCGAGGCTCCCCTCAATCAGGCTGAACTGGCCTTGAACTACGCCAAGTCGGGCGGGCGCAATGCGATGCGCTTTTTTGATCCGCAAATGCGGCTTGATGTCAGCGCACGCGTCGCCATGGAGAGTGATCTGCGTGACGCTTTGCTGAGTGATCAGTTTGCACTGTACTACCAACCGCAGCTAAGCCGACAGGGCCGAATTATCGGGGCCGAAGCGTTGCTGCGCTGGCAACATCCCTTGTCAGGTACGGTATCACCGGCAGATTTCATCCCGGTGGCGGAAGAGAGCGGCCTGATCTTGCCCATCGGTCAATGGGCGCTGGAAACCGCTTGCAGACAACTTGCAGTGTGGGCCGGGCAATCGCATATGGCCAAACTGACAGTGGCGGTCAATGTCAGCGCACACCAGTTGCATCAGACCGACTTTGTTGATCAGGTGCTGGCCGTGCTGGAGCGCAGCGGCGCAGACCCGCATCGACTCAAACTTGAACTGACGGAAAGTGCGCTGATTACAAATGTTGAAAGCATTACTACCAAAATGAATGCGCTTAAAGCGATAGGTGTCAGTTTCTCACTGGATGATTTTGGTACGGGGTACTCATCGCTTTCGTACCTCAAACGCTTGCCACTGGACCAACTCAAAATCGATCAGAGCTTTGTGCGCAACATCGTGACCGATCCCGGTGACGCAGCAATTGCCAAAACGGTCATCGCGTTGGCTGACAGCATGGGGCTGTATGTGATCGCTGAAGGTGTGGAGATTGAAGCCCAGCGCAATCTCCTGACTGATATGGGTTGCCACAATTACCAAGGCT
>CAIQPV010000688.1 GCA_903873725.1 uncultured Nitrosomonadales bacterium | reverse complement strand
TTGTCGGCGATGAACTGGATATCATCTATCAGTAACAGATCCAACGAGTTATAGAATTGTTTGAACTCATCAAATTTTTTCGTTTGAAAGGCGCGCACGACATCTGAAATGTAATTGGTTGCATGCACGTAACAAACTTTTGATTGTGGGTATTCATGCCGGATGTGGTTTCCAATAGCCTGGAGTAAATGGGTTTTTCCTAATCCAACACCACCGTAAATAAACAGTGGATTGTAAATTGTGCCGGGAGAATCCGCGACTTGTATTGCGGCAGAGTGTGCTAATTGATTGGCTTTGCCAGTTACAAAATTATCGAAAGACAGAAGCGGATTAAGCTTGCTTTGGTTTTTTTGAACTTTGTGGGACGGCTGAGCAGTTTCGGTTGATTTTGTAACGGTAACAGGAGATTTTTTGCCGGGGAGGGAAGAAGATTTTTTCCCAATGCGCAAATCAAAGTGGGGAATACCTGAAAGAAAAGATTCCGCTCTCCTTGAAATTTCAGGCAAAAAGCGTTCTTGTACCAGTTTCAGGGTAAAGCTGTTGGGTGCAGTCAGCGTAATCTGGTCCCCCTTGATTTCGAAAGCCAACGGCTTGATCCAGGAATTGAATTGTTGTGGCGGAAGACTTCCCTCGAAAAAATCAAGGCATGAATCCCACAATGTTTTGTCCGACATGATTTTTTTGGTGATTATGGCAAAAAAGACCTCCGTACATTCTACATGTAAGGTGGAAAGTTATCCACAGGAGAAAAAATAAGCTTGACATAAGCTCCGGTAAATATTGTAATCGCGGGTTTTCAAGAACGCACTAATTAATTGGGACAACAAAATGAAGCGCACATACCAACCCTCTGTCACAAAAAGAAAACGCACCCACGGATTTCTGGTACGCATGAAAACCAAAGGAGGAAGGGCTGTAATTGCGGCTCGACGGGCCAAAGGCCGTGTACGACTTGCTGTCTAAGGCGGTCAGGCAAACTTTATCTTCTGGCCGAAGGATAAGACAGCGCGCAGATTTTGAGCAAGCTTTTCGTGCGAATCGCCTAACCAATAAATGGTTCATGGTTTATGTGCGCAACAACGAGAGTGGTTTTGCCCGTCTTGGGATGGTAGTCAGCAAAAAGACCATACCTAAAGCGGTAGCCAGAAACTTTGCCAAACGTTTGGTCAGGGAAGTATTTCGATGCAACTTTCCTTCAGGTCAGGCATTGGATGTCGTAGTGCGTGCCAAGCGGCAATTAGATTCGGAAAATTCTGCGGAAGGGCGGCAGGCATTGGTACAATTACTACAGGCTATGAAAGCATGATAGGGCGGCTTCTGGTCCGGCTGATCGGTGCATATCAATATTTGATTAGCCCTCTTAAGCCCCCCTCTTGTCGTTTTACTCCTACGTGCTCCCATTACGCTTGCGAGGCTATCGCCAAACATGGTGCCCGGCGCGGTATCTGGCTGACCGTAAAGCGCTTGCTGCGATGCAATCCCTGGAATCCGGGCGGCTACGATCCTGCCCCATAGATTTTCATAGGCAAAACGACATGGATTTACAACGGCTGTTCCTTTTCCTGATTTTCTCCCTCTCGGTTTTCATGCTATGGGATGGCTGGGAACGTACTCAGCATCCAGTGGTTCAGGCCGCTTCGGTTACTGCAACACCTGCCGCCAGTGCACCGATAGCGACCACAACAACCGAGACCAGTTCCAGTGCTGCGGTCAACCCCGGTGCGAATGCGGTGGTTACACTGCAGCAACACCTGCCCGGACAAAAAATCACGGTCCAAACAGACTGGATGGTTGCAGAACTGAGTACAGTTGGAGGAGATCTTCGTCACTTGAAGTTCCTGAGGCAATTTGACGCCAAGGACAGGAACAAGCCATTTGTGCTGTTTCAGGAACAAGAAGGACGTACTTATATTGCACAAACAGGTTTATTTCAAACGGGTCTGCAAAGTAACGGCCTGCCGACACACAATACAATATTTACGGCTCAGGCGAATGAGTACCGGCTGACGGAAGGACAGGACACTCTGGAGGTGCGTCTGTTAGCCACAGACATTACAGCCGCAAAGGTAACCAAGGTTTACGTATTTCACCGTGGTAGTTATTTGATAGATGTCGGTTACGAGATAGAGAACAACAGCAACAATCCCCTTTCTCCTTCGGCATATTTTCAGTTGGTGCGTGATAAGACTCCGCCGGAAGGAGGCACGAAGTTTGTACCCACTTACACCGGGCCGGCGGTCTATACCGAAGAGGAAAAATTCCATAAGGTAGAATTTTCCGATATAGAAAAGGGGAAAGCCAAATATCCGCAATTCGCAGAGAACGGTTGGGTGGGGATGCTGCAACATTATTTTGTTGCCGCATGGTTGCCCCAAGGCAAGGTAAAGCGCGAGTTTTATATCAAGCCGCCGGAAAATAATTTGTTTTCAGTCGGGGTAATTTTGCCGGTCAACACTATTGCACCGGGACAAAGCGCCAAGGTCAGTGTGCCCTTGTATGCCGGCCCGACGGAATCCGCACTGGATAAAGTTGCACCGGGCTTGGGTTTGACCGTTGATTATGGCTGGTTGACTATCATCGCAGCGCCACTGTTTTGGTTGCTCACCTTTTTGCAGGGCTGGGTGCACAATTGGGGTATTGCCATTATCTTGCTGACCGTGCTGATCAAGCTGGCTTTTTTCCCGCTGTCTGCTGCAAGCTATCGTTCCATGGCAAAAATGAAGGTGGTGGCGCCCAAGCTGGAGAAAATCAAGCAGCAATATGGTGAAGACAAAGAGCGCTTGCACAAGGCCATGATGGAACTGTATCAGACGGAGAAAATCAACCCGGTCGGCGGCTGTTTGCCGATGTTGATACAAATTCCGGTATTCATTTCTTTGTACTGGGCAATTCTGGCCAGTGTTGAATTGCGTTATGCGCCGTTCTTCGGCTGGATCACTGACCTGTCTGCACCCGATCCCTATTACTTATTGCCGCTGATAATGGGCACTAGCATGATCATTCAAAGCAAATTGAACCCGGCGCCCCCTGATCCGATACAGGCAAAAGTCATGCAAATCATGCCGATCATATTCAGCATCGTGTTCTTTTTCTTTCCTGCCGGGCTGGTGTTGTACTCGGTTGTAAATAACATTCTGTCCATTGCCCAGCAGTGGTTCATCACACGCCGCCTGAACGCAGAGCCAAAAGGTGCTGCCAAAGCCTGATAGCATCGCTGCGATCGCCACCGCCGCCGGGCGGGGAGGTATCGGCGTGGTTCG
>CAIQPV010000687.1 GCA_903873725.1 uncultured Nitrosomonadales bacterium | reverse complement strand
GGAAGGTCATTTGTCTGAGCTGTTTAAGGCGCTCTGCCCCAGTAAAGACATCAGTGACAGATAGTGATTTTTCTGAAAAAATATTTCCCGCCCAAATATTTTTTCCACTTATGCTATCAATGAGCCGATAACGAATCATTAAAGTGAGTGTATTGCTCATCCCCCCCTCCAGTTTTTGTGAAATAATTTGAGCGCTCAGCACATAGTCTCCCCCAGAATTAGCTGAGACATCCTTGAAAATTCCAGATGATTGCATCGTATTGATCAGCGCATCTTTAACGACATCGCTTCCAACACTAATGGTCTCAATACCCAACAAATCTTTTTGTTCAGTTCCCTTTACTTCTCCAACCGTCAACATTTTGTTGGAAGCATAATAGTCTGATTTATTTAAATCAGGAGCAAGTTGAGATGCGGTTGGCATACTTGAGCAACCTGCCAGTAGCAAGAATATTGGCAGAATTAAAATTATCAATCGGCGAGTATTCATCAGATTTCCCCAAATATTATTTTTTCTTAACAAGTTCGCTTATTTTTTTTGCAATTTCTTGTGCGACATCTTTAGGTACACTATTTTCAGCCCCAATGGAAAAGAGACCTCCGGCGGAAACGGAACTACTAACCACAATTTCACCAATTGTTTTCCCTGATTTGTCGTCAACTAAAATGCTTCTTATCACACATAAAGTAGTACCTGCCCCGGGTAACAGCCAGCGCTTTGCAGCACTTCCAGCCTCATAATCAATCAGTCTGCTATCAATTGTAATCGAACCTCTGGGAGCATCTTGATTATCAAGAACAGTCATCCCCTCCCTCTTAAGGGATTGTGTAATTTCTGAAGTTAGAAAAGCGGTTATGTCTGAACTAAATGTTTTTCCGGTTTCATTTTGTACGGTTGAAACATAATAAATATCTCTTCCGGCAAGAGTTACATTATCATCAAGCCAGACAACCGGATCTGCCAAGCAAGTGTCCATTAAAGACATCAACAATAGTCCAAAGTATAAGGTTGCCATTACTTTGATGCTTCTCATGCTGTGTTCCTTTCCCCCATAATCGCGTAACCATAGCAGTGGGGAATATGGTTATTAACAGAATGCGTTGAATACAAATTCGTACCTGACGAATCTACTGTCGAATGGCAGAGCTAATGGCCTTTGGCTTCTTTAAGCAACTGGTCGGCTGGCTTCACACCTTGGCAATCTGAGCCGAGATACGTCATTAGCATTTCGCTTTGCATGGTATGACTACCACGCGCATCGGTCATAGTCATGTCCACGCTGGTCGTTACCGAATCGCCATTGGTTGTGCTCTCTCCCTTGCCAACCATGGTTCGTCCTTTTGTTGAGCAATTGAATTCGAAACTACTTTTGTTACCGCTACGGCTAACTTTGGCGGGCTCGCATCGGCCTTCAGAATCGACTACAGGTTTATCCTTGGCTGCCATGGCCGCGCTGACGCAGATTCGGGCACTGCCTGGGGCTGTGGATCCATGTTGCGCCATCATGGCTTGCATCTGCTGGCGTTGCTCTGGAGACATATTGGCCATCGCCTGCTGCATTTTAGCTTGAGCTGAAGCCATCTGGGCGGCCATGTCTTTACCATCCATAATCTGTTTGATCGGCTTGATTTCCCATAAGCCCTGCTTCAAGCCAGAGCCTTGCGCTAAGACCGTGCTACTTAGTGTGATGAGAATCAGCAGGCTTAATTTTTTCATGTTTGCCTCCACAAGTTTAGATAACGGCCAAAGCAGAACTCCATGCTATCAATTCTTTGCTGTTGCATGCTTTCAGCCTCAATTCACGACCTGCCGATTATGGCGCTTTACGGAATTGCATTTGTCATATTGCCATCCGAAATGAGGAAGTTCAAGCATACTGTGCAAAATTTCTGCGCCTGTGAGGTCGAAGTTACTTTGACTCGTGCAGTATAATTACGAATCTTAATATTATTTCCCATTTCAAGGCGCTCATCATGGAATTCAGACAGCTCGGTGGTTCAGGTTTCAAGGTGCCGGTATTAAGTTTTGGTACCGGCACTTTCGGTGGCAAAGGCGAGCTGTTTCAGGCTTGGGGCGGAAGCGATGTTGCGGAAGCCAAGCGTCTCATTGATATTTGCCTGGAAGCGGGTCTCAATATGTTCGACACGGCAGATATATACTCTGGCGGTTTGTCGGAAGAAATTCTCGGTCAGGCAATCAAGGGCCGTCGCGATCAGGTGATTATTTCAACCAAGGCCACTTTCCGCACGGGGCCAGGACCAAACGACGTCGGTTCTTCGCGCCACTATCTGATGCGTACCTGTGAGGCGAGTTTGCGGCGGCTCGATACTGATGTCATTGATATTTATCATCTGCACGGCTTCGACCCGCTTACACCGGTCGAAGAAACGTTACGCGCACTTGACGATCTGGTGACTGCGGGCAAGGTGCGCTACATCGCGTGTTCGAACTTTTCCGGCTGGCACCTGATGAAGTCGCTTGCTATATCAGAAAAATATGGTCTCGCACGCCATGTTGCACATCAGGTTTATTATTCGCTGATTGGACGCGATTACGAATCGGAGCTGATGCCGCTCGCGCTCGACCAGAAAGTCAGCGCAATCATCTGGAGCCCGCTAGGCTGGGGTCGTCTCACCGGCAAGCTGCGCCGTGGCCAGCCATTGCCCCCGGTCAGCCGCCTCAACAACCAGCTTGTGATTGATGCCGGGCCACAGGTGCCGGACCAATATCTGTATGGGGTCGTGGATGCACTCGACGAAGTGTCCAGAGAAAGCGGCAAAACCATACCCCAGATTGCACTCAACTGGCTACTGAACAGGCCATCGGTTGCCAACGTAATCATCGGTGCGCGAACCGAAGAACAACTGCGTCAAAATCTCGGTGCGGTCGGCTGGAATTTAACACCCGCACAAGTCGCAAAACTCGATGCCGCGAGTACTGTTCCTCTGGCGTATCCATACTGGCATCAAAGCCAGTTCGAAAGGAACCCGCGGCCGGTGTGATATCGCGACTGGTGCTTGACCGCCTCCAAGCGGGGCAGGATTACCGTGGTTTTGTTAGAGTAAGACAGACAGCAGGTACTACAGCAGATCGGCACTCGCCAGCTTGCGCCGCAGTTCCTTGGAGTATCGGTGCCTGGCCATCAGGCGAGGGTCGGTCACCACCTTGCTGATTGTTTCGCCTACCACCATCACGACCCCGAGCAGCGGCAGGGCCAGCATCAATCCGGAGACACCTGCCACCGAACCGCCCACAAAGATCATCAACACCACCACGAGCGGGTGCATGTGCAAGCTCTTTCCTATAGTGAGTGGCATATAAACAAAGTCGTCGAGCAGGCGTGCAACGATGAACAGCAATATGGCCCAGTAAGCCATTGCCGGGGTATCTGGAAAATTGGTAGCTGCAACAAGGACGACTACGAGACCGCCCAGGATTGTACCGACATAGGGTATCAAAGCGAGTACCGCACAGATGAAGCCCAGTGCCAGCGCATTGGGGAATCCTACGATCCAGAGCCCTGCCGCGAGCGTCACTGTATCTAGCATTGCGAGCTTCATTAGACCCGTGAAGTAGGCGTGCAAGGTCTGGTCGACCTCGTGCAACAGAAAGAGTGTTCTCTCGAAAAATGCGTTTGGCACGGCATGGGCAAGGAAGTTCTTGAAGCGCCGGCCGTCTTTGAGGAAGAAGAAAGCAAGAAAGGGAGCCAAAAGCAACGAGGGTGTCCAGGCGGCAATACCCATCACCAGCGGTTCGACATACTCGACGATACTGTTTTCGGAGGCTTGCAGCTTGCTTGCTACCGTTTCGGCTAAATGAGCCTTGGCGAACACGGACCAATTTGCTTCGAGTGCGTGCAAGGATCGTTTAAGCAACAACAGGCCGCTGCCCAAATAGAGTTCGAAAGATGCCTGAATATCGACTATATGGGTTGTTATCCAGGGTACCATGAAGGACAATACGACTACCATTGCCATGAGGAAGAGAACAATAGTCCAAACGGCGGCTCTTTCACGCGACATGCCCCTGTTGATGAAGTATTGCGCTGCAGGATACAGGATGTAGTAAAGGATCAGTCCCATCAGGAAAGGCACTACAAGCCATAACAGTTTCTGGAAGACGAGCAGAAGTAAACAGGTGGCCGCGATGATCGCCGACCATACGATGGGGCCCGATTCGTTGCGCTGGTCCATCTTCACAAGTGCTGGTGTGCGCCGACCTTCAGCGCCAGTTCCCGCATGCGTGCCCCTATGTGACGGGCAAGCTGCCGCGCAACTTTTGAGGCGATGCGCGAGTGGGTGTCAAGCAAGCTGACGAAGTCATCGCGGAAGAAGACGATCAGATCGGAGTTTTTGGCAGCGCGAACCTGCGCCGACCGCGGTGCATCGTCGAGCAGTGCCAGTTCGCCGAAGAAGGTTCCCGCTCCCAGCGTTGCGATGCGTCCGCTATCAGGAGCGCCTTGGCGGCAGACCAGAACTTCGCCGTCGGCGACTATGTAGAGCGCCTTGCCTTCCTCGCCCTCGTCGAAGATCACTTCGTCCTTGATATAGTGACGCTCGTGCAGCATTTCGTCGACGATGGCAAGTTCTGCGGGTAAAAGATTCACGAAGAGCGACAGCGAATGCAATTTCTCCATGCGGGGGGTGCTGTTATGGCGACGGAACGGATTAAATATCAAGCGGTTTCCCCTTTGGCTTCTCTTATTGTCCTGAAACTGTAGTGTGGCAAAAGGGGCGATAAATGTCTACATGCATGTACTCTGATTATTTCATCAATAACACGAGTAAAAACTATTCGTTGCCCCACGCAACAAACTTGTGTCTCCGGGAGTAGCATGTCAAACTGAACTAGGTCGCTTCTATCCTGGAATGCCAAGGGCGGAGGAGGTTAAATTGATGCCGCCTGCAATCCCGGTCAGCAGCGGCATTGCCATTGAACTTTATGATTTTTACGCGCCCTAAGTACGGGCGTACTGTTCATAAGCGAGAAATCTGGCTGAACCTGACATAAATAATTGTAACTTGACTCTTGTATATGGTCAGAATGCCCTCAAATACGGCAAGAGTTTAATGGAGAAATTAAATGTTAAAAAACTTGACTTATAGCTTTATATTTTTGTTCACGGTGTTGATTTCGAATGGAACTGCGCTGGCAGAAGATTCTCCAACCCTCGATCAGGTTTATCAAGCGGCTCATGCAGGCAGGCTGGATGAAGCACAAAGGATGATGGACAAGGTTCTTAAGGAGCATCCAAACAGTGCCAAGGCACACTTTGTGGAAGCTGAATTGTTGGCCAGGCAAGGTCAGATGGGTAACGCCGAAGGCGAACTGAAAAATGCTGAACGTTTGAAGCCGGATTTATCATTTGCCAATCCCCAGGCGGTACAAGACTTAAAAAGCCGGATTGAATCTGTTCACCGTGTCAGCCAGGCTCCTGTTGGCAACTTTCAGACTGAGCAAAGTAACAGTTTCCCATGGGGGATGTTATTGCTCGGGATAGGTGTGATCGCGATTATAGTTTTCATCATGAGAACTATGAATTCACGTAACCCTGCCACTTTTCCAAGCAATTATCAGCCGGGCATACAAAATACTTCTGCGTCTCCCTTGCCTATGCAACCCTATGGCGGTGGAATGGCACCGATGGGAGGAGGGGTTGGCAGCGGAATTATGGGAGGGCTTGCTACCGGCGCTGCGGTTGGCGTTGGCGTGGTGGCAGGAGAGGCCTTGGCCCATCACTTCATGGACGGTGGGCGTAACGATGTAAATAATGTGGCTCCTGTTGCGGACTCGTGGGGGAGTTCCTCCAATAACATGGGTGGCGCAGACTTTGGAATAGCCGATAACTCATCTTGGGACGATAATTCAAACGTCGCTGATATCAGTTCGGACATTGGCGGGGGCGATTGGGGTTAGCGTTTGATTCTTGCCCCCAGTTGGAGCTCCTGAAAAGATTGCTCAAAAAGGCCCATTACGGTGGAAGTCAGTGGTGCCTTAATGCCGAATGTGGCACTGGGGGAATGGAGATGCAAGATGTGCGCGTACCGTAGAAAAAATAAAATGATAGGGCTGCCAAGTAGCCATGCTGTGCAGAATCACAACTTTTCGCAGAAAACCACCCAATTTGTCTTATTCTAAATATAATGATATTCGCATGGTTGCCTGTCGGGTTGAGTGTGGGTGAAAGTGGATTGCAAATTATCACCAGTGCTTGTCAGGCAGACTAATGGATAGGTTATCTGGCGGGAGTTAAATCATGTTTCTTCTCCGAACTTCTCAAGTCCGGGCTTATCAAGCGATTTGCTTAGTTTTTCTCGTGTGCTTTTTTTCGCATCTTGCCGAGGCCATGGATATAAGCGCTTTACAAACTGCTTTGTCTTTGGCACGGGAAAATATGGAGAAAGCGAAAGATGAACATGAAGCAAACGCCAAGGCGGTCTCTAAACAGCAGCAAATTGTTGAGGAACGAAAAAAGCAATTGACTGATGAAAGCAACCAGCTCGATAAAATGCAAAAGGATACCAAACGTGCTTGGCAGCAATATCTTGAAGCCAAACAGAAATATGAAAAAGCTCAGGCCACGCTCGATGCAGCATGGGGCAAATAGATAATAGATTTTGGGCAACTGAAAGACTGAATGAGCTAACAAGTCTGGCAATAGTTTGCCATTACCATTAATGGCCATGTAATCGAATTGCCGGTCTTCACATCTGGCGGTGCAACTAATTTTTCCTTGCGGGTATTGGGGGCGATTTCCCTGAATTCCCTTTTCCAAAGGAACTCACCAGGGTTGCGCTTCCATAATAGCTTGTGGGTGGTGGCGGACAATTTACTATTGCCGCATGACTGAATGTAAGGAGTTGATTCGTTGCAAGCAGAAAATATGGATGAACAAAAGCCATCCACCATCGACAGGTTGTTAAAGAAAATGGACAACAGCCCCGGATTCGCAGGTTTGGGGGCGTCGATTCAGATTATTAGCCGACTTGGTGACGATGTTGACGGCGGCATCCGCGAAATTGCAGCCGCTATTCTGCACGATGCTGCACTTACGGCTAAATTGCTGCGTATTGCCAATTCCAGCCGCAACGCTCGGGGTGGACGCAACGTTTCCACGATTGACCAGGTTCTGGCTATCCTGGGGTTGAACACAGTGAAGTCGGTTGCCTTGTCGCTGGCTCTGCTTGACTCGCTGTCCAATAAGCCACAGTCAAAGCAATTGCATGCCGAAATTGTCGCCGCCTATTTTTGCGGTAGCTTGGCTCATGAGATTACCCGTTTTAACGGTTCACACTTCAGCTCCCAGGAGGCACAAGTTTGCGGGCTAATGCAAAACCTTGGGCGAATGATGTCGATTTTCTATCTTTATGAAGACATTGAACGGAGCCGCAACCTACAGATCGAGCGAAATCTTGCCGAGAACGAAGCGGTGGTTCAAACCCTGGGTGTAAGTTTTGAGGATATCGGTGTTGCGATTGCCCGCCATTGGGGCTTGCCGGATGTATTGCAGAACAGTATGGCGCCGGATACGGGCGAGGCTCAAGCACACGTTGCAACCAATGCATTGGCTTGGTACCAACAATGTTCATCGTTTTGCCGTCGTGTAACAGAGATTTTATTCCGTCTTCCTGAGAGCAGGGAGAGGATCGAGATCGGCAAGGCGATCGATATTTTCAAGAAAAATCTTCACCTCAATGAAAAAGATGTCCTCGAATGGATCGAAAAATGCCTTCTTGAAACCGATGCGCTGCTTGCCGAAATGATCTTCCCCTGTAATGTGGAAGAGGCGCGCACCTTTTTACGTAAAGCGTCTGAACGTGCATTGGATATGCTTTCGTCTCAGGACGCTCTCGTCAAGGATAGTAACCACGATGGCAGTCAAACCCCGGTCGAATTAATCAAACATATCCTGCGACTTATTCATGGACATTACAATTTTGATCGCACATTGATTTGCCTGCCTGTCGGTTCCTCCAGCCTGATTGCAATTGCCGGCGTTGGCAGGAATGCCGCTCAAGTAACTGCAAAATTCCGCTGTAGCGGGGCAAAACCGGATTTGTTCCGCGTGATCATGTCCCGCAACCTCGATACCTTTATTCCGGATGTCCGATTGCCCGCATATGCCAAGCTGATTCCTGAGTGGTATAACGAGCTTGTTGGTGCGCGAACTTTCGTGATGCTGCCTCTGATGGGCGAAGGAAAGTTGCTCGGCATGATCTACGGCGACTATTCCGAAGCACATGCCAGTGCCCCGTCCGGACTTGCGGAAGGAAGCATGCTTGAATGGCGCAATCAACTGATCCATACACTACAGACGGGTGCCAAGAAAATTTCTGAAAGCCAAGGATAAACTGCCCTTGGTTTTGCTTCAAACCAGTCCTCACAAGGGAGACAGGAACACACTCTCGCGCAGTTTTTTCAATTGGTCGCGCAGTTCTGCGGCACGCTCGAACTCCAGGTTTTTCGCGGCTTGCAGCATGTCCTTTTCCAGCCGCTTGATCTCTTTCGAAACATCCTTCTCGCTCATCGCCAGATACTTGGCCTGAG
>CAIQPV010000686.1 GCA_903873725.1 uncultured Nitrosomonadales bacterium | reverse complement strand
TCCCGGAATTGGTTGACCGCATCAACTATCGAAAAGGCCCTTATTTCGCAGAAAACGGCGATTTCTCATCCGCCGGTTCCGCAGACATTCAGTATCGCAAAAGCCTCGACAACAATATCGCGGATCTGACTTTCGGTTCTTACAATTATGGACGCGTACTGCTTGCCGGTTCCACCCGATTAACCCCATCCGGTCAGCAACCCGATGGGGCATCCACGCTCCTCCACTCGGGACCGGTCTTGCTCGGTGCTGTGGAACTTCAGCATACGAATGGTCCATGGACTGTTCCGGAAGAACTGCATAAAACCAACGCCCTTGTGCGCCTTAGCGATGGCACCAATGCCGGAGGCTGGTCGATCGATGGGGGATATTACGATGCAAGCTGGAATGCCACCGATCAGGTTCCTCTGGCATTGATCCAATCGGGGCAATTGGGCCTCTATTCGGGGCTGTCTCCCTCAGACGGTGGCAAGACCGGGCGGGACGTTATTTCAGGGGAATGGCATAACACGGATGACGACGGATATACCAAGGCTTCCACCTATCTGCAACATTCCCGCTTGCAGCTCTGGTCCGATTTCACCTTCTTTGAATTTCGCCCGGTCACGGGTGACCAATTCGAGCAATTCGAAGATCGCAATATTATCGGCGGTCAGGTGGCAAAGGGATGGAACCATCAATTCCTGGGACACGAGTCCACAACCGAGGTCGGATTTCAGGTACGTCACGATAACATCAACGTCGGACTCCTCAACACCATTGCGCGTATTCCTTTCGCCACGGTAACCAACGACCAGGTAAGTGAAACAGAGGCGGGCCTGCATCTGCAAAATACCACCACCTGGAACCGGTGGCTGCGTACCCTGATTGGCCTGCGAGCAGACGATATTGTCATGGACATGACTGCCTATGCAAACCCGTTGAATTCCGGTTCAGCCTCTGGCAAGCGGGTTTCGCCGAAGTTGTCTGTGATTCTCGGCCCATGGGCCAAAACCGAGTTTTTCATCAATGCAGGCAGGGGCTTTCACAGCAACGATGCACGGGGTGTCATCGACAAGGTTGACCCGACCACGGGAAGCGCCGCTTCTTCCGTACCTGCCTTTGTTGGTAGCACCGGCAAGGAAATCGGCCTTCGTACAGAAGCGATATCCGGCTTGCAAAGCTCGCTTGCTTTGTGGAGTCTGGACAGTGATTCAGAGCTCGTTTACAACGCTGACTCCACCCTCGGAAGCTCCTCTCCAAACGGTGCCAGCAAGCGTACCGGTTTTGAGTGGAATAACCACTGGTCACCCAACCGCTGGTTTCTGTTCGATGCAGATTTAGCCTGGACACATGCACGCTACGCACAAATGAACGATAACGGTGCAACTGGCAATCTGATTCCAAATGCAGTTCCGAAGATTGCCTTGATCAGAGTGTCATTCAGTGACTTGGGGCCGTGGTCAACCGGGCTGGAAACTCGTTATATCGCGGCATATCCGCTAACGCAAGATGGCTCGCTGACTAATCCATCGGCGATCGTGACCAATCTTCGTGTGCAGCGCAAAATTGCCCCGGACGTTTCACTATCACTGGACGCCCTCAACATATTCAACCGCGAGTACATGGATATCGCCTATGGCCAGGACTACAACGCTACGCCGACCCCTGCTACATTAGTGCCGATGGGCGTCACCGTACATCCCGGCGAGCCGCGTGAATTTCGCGTGACCTTGAAACTCAAGTTTTGACTCTTGGGGCTGGTCGTTTTCGAGCGAAATAAATTTACGCATTGTTGATGCGGCAACACATCCCATCAGAAAATTGCTGCCATTTCAGCAGCCCACCTCAAGTCATATGCTGCTCCTGCAACAACAGCAAAAGTTGGCACAAATTCAAACTTGATAAATACTCAAGTTTGATCAGCTAGTTATATTTCTTGTCTTGCCGTTTTTCCACATATCCACAGTATTGGCACGATAGCTGCTGATGTTTATCTGTAACACAGAAT
>CAIQPV010000685.1 GCA_903873725.1 uncultured Nitrosomonadales bacterium | reverse complement strand
TGTCCACGAGTATTTTCCAAGGCTGACTTCAAACCATCCTGGTTGGGTAACGGTGCCACGAACTGTACATCATTATCAGCACAATCCTACCCCAAGCGAATCACCAGCTTTGAGATTTGATATTCGCGCAGACTCAGCGCCATGTCCTCGGGCAACCATTTCCCTCTATGAGTCTGTCGCCTGCCATCTTTGTAGTGTAAATCAAAGCCTATCGGAGTAACCGCATCGGTTCCAAAAGTCGCCTGCCGGGTGGGATTTTCGTAAACGATCCACGTCTGCCCGAAAAGTTTGAAGCCAAAACTATTTGCACTGAAACTGTTGACCGCTTCTCCTGTAAACAACCACTCGGCTAGTGTCGGATGAGGTTCGAAGCGCAAAGCCCCCTCCACCAAGCGAAAAGGCGCCGCCCCCAGTCCCATGTGCAACACCATGCTGAGCCACTCGGCGGTTGCTCCGCTGAGACGTGAGACGAAACCGACTCCGTGTACTTTGGCATCCGGGAATCGGCTGCTGGCGATAAACGAGGAATTCTCCAAGGGCGATCGCCCGTAGGTGTCGGCACTTTGGAAGGCCACCAAGCCGCGCTGCATATCGTCAAAGAATTCCCGCGCAAGTCCGCTGCGTAGCGTTTCCAGCAGAAACTTATAGTGCATGTGCAGAAAAATGGATTCGTTCTCCAGCCAGCCCGGTGAAAATATTCGGCTGCGTCCGATTTCAAAGCTTTCTTCATCCAGTGGACAATTCACCCGGTACATGCCAAGTTTTTGGTCGTACAGTGAAGATTGTCTTACTGCGCGGTAGAGTGTTTCCGCGCTGGCAGAACTAGCGGTTCCGCGCAAGGCTTGAACCGCGCCTTCCAGAAAATTGCTGACCGGCTTTTGCGAAAAGCGCGTAACCTTCACGTAAACCACTGTTGCCGCGTCTTCTTCCTGCTTAGTCGCGAGGGTGTCGGTCAAGACTTCATAAGACTCAACGTTGTGTATGTAATAACTGATCGGCAGCTTGTTTTCGCCCACAGCCCTGGCTAATCCTTGTTCCAATTTTGTGTCGGTGACTGTGAGAAACTTCAGTATTTCGTTACCCGACAAACGGGTTTCCTCGCCTGCCACGCCCATACGAGTTTGATCGCGGAATTCTTCCCGAATCACCCCCAGTTGCTGCCATGTGGGGAAAAAATTATCAGCGTCGGCATTAACCAGAACCCGCGTCAACGAGCACACAAACCCGGCAACTTCCTGTGGGACCGCGAGTGAGTCATCAGGTGCAAAATAATCCGATATCGCCTTGCGGACAAAGGCAATTCCGCGCCGTAAAGCATAGGCCTCGTGCGTCGACGAGCCGAACAAACCCGGCAGGCCGTTGAGTGCGTCACACCATCCGGGCTTGTCGGCTTCCATTTCCAAACCGATACCGAATGGGTCCAGTAACGATGCCTTGATTGCCAGGAGGTTGATCAATTTGGCCAGCAGGGTGGTGCGGTAGATCGCCCCCGACCCATGCCCGGCGCGCATCCAGTTTCGTGCCCCGGTTCTACGCGCAATCATTCGCGCCTTGTCGTTATCTTTGACCACGGCGTGCAGTTGCCGAACCGTCTCGTCCTTGCGCAACGTGTATTTTTTGGCGCGCGGCTGCACGACATGGTCGTTGTCGAAATAAGTGAAATCGCTACGCTCGACCAGCAGCCACCGCATCCTGTCCGGATAGAGTCCGGCATAGCTTTCGAGCAGATCAAGGTTATAGATCCAGTGATCAACCCAATAGCCTTCTCCGTGGATAGCATCCTGTATCAGGTCGGCCATTCCGAGGATTTGTTGAAACAGCGGCTGAGCCACATCGATCGTTCCCGATGTATCTACCAGCGCCTGCATGAGTTGCCCGGGACTAAAGGGGCGCAACAACAATTTCTGCCAATCCGGTGTGTCAGCAGGCGGCCATGCCTCAAGCAGTGTTTCCATTTGCTGCGGGGAGATACAGAATTTTTCCGATTGAACGACCAGCGGATTATTGCCGTCGATTTGAATCAGGTTAAAGAATGTTTCAATGTTGGCCGTATCAATCCCCGGGAAAATATAGTTTTCCGAGCGTCTGTTTTGGTTCACGTCGCGAAAATTGCCGTTGCCCTGCGAGAAATAAGTGGGAGCAACATCGAAGAAATTGTAGTCGCGCTCCATGTCGCCATGCTTGCGCGTGAAAACATGGAATACACGGGGGCCGAGGGAACTTTCGATAACCACCGGTTGCCCGCCGCGCAGCGTGTTATCAAGAAATGCCTGCCTCGTATAGGCGCCAAGTTGACCGGGTTCCGCAACCAGATCAAATTGCCCGCTGAGATTGACAATCAGCTCACGATTCTCGGCACGCTTGCGTTCGGCATATTCAGGATCGCCAATGAGACATTCGCGGAAAGTCTGTGCCGCTTCCCAATTTTCTGCCTGACCGAAATAAGAGACCCAGTTCGTCGATGCGCCGGGTTCAAGAAAGAGCTTTAGATTGGCAAAGGCACAGCCTGTCATGGTCGCCCTGCGTCCCGCGAGCGGATCGATGCAATCACCGTTCAGAAATGCCAACGGCAGGCGCAAACTGGTGTCCGTACCGAACACTTGTTCCGGATCGGTAATTATGGTCAGAGGCTGTTCACCCTGCAACGTGAAGGCGAAAAATCCAGCATTGATCCACTGCACTTCGGGTTTGTCCGAGGGCACGACCTTGAGCTTGTAGAAAGGAAAATTTTCCTCCACATGGCGGATCTCGGCAAAGGCCTGCATGGTGCGCGACATCTGTTTGAGCAGGTGTTCCTCCAAGCCATATGGAACAATCTGCGGGAGACCGTCAAGCACTTCCGCCCGTATTGCGGCAGAGCCTGTGTTCTCAACCGTAACCAGGCGTACCAGTGCCGGCAGAGGCTCGTTCGGCAAGGTGAAATAGACAATGCGGATGCGCAACCCGAGTGCCGCATGAGTTTCTTCGATTTCAATTTCTTCGGGACGGATAGTCAGTCGCTGAGTCACGCCCTCCTTGGTACAGGTGTCAAAGGGTTCATGGATATGCGGAACACCTTGCCCGGTCAGCTTGAAGAAAGTGCGAAAACCGTTCAGGGATGTCAGCGCATAGGCCTTGTCGGCAGGATGGAACTCAAGCATTGCACCGTTTCGGTCACGCACGCCAAAGCTGGAAATGCATTGTCCCCGGTTGGTATAGAACACCCATAGCGGTTTGCCGTATTCGCCGGCGATACCTGGCAGAAAACTGGCAAACGGGCGTAGCGTGTTGTACGCAAGAAGTTCAAAACCAGTTTCCATTTTTGCCGGTTGATTGTATATCTTCATCTGATTCCCATAACTCTAACCCTCAAGCGCAGCAAGCATGGGTTGCGTCACCAGCGTGATGCCTTTTTCGGAACGAAAGAAACGTGCTGCGTCTACCTCTGCGTCTTCTCCAATCACCATGCCGTCGGGAATAACACAGCCCCTGTCTACCACGACACGCTTGAGGCGGGCGTGGCGTCCCACTATCACCTGCGGCAACAGCACCGACCACTCGACGCTGGCATAAGAATGCACCCTCACGCTGGAATAAAGCACCGAGCGCAGGACATTGCCGGAAATAATATTCCCCCCAGAAACCAGTGACTCGGTGGCATTGCCGCGTCGCTCGCCCAGGTTATGCACGAACTTGGCGGGAGCCAGTTGCGGTTGGTAGGTCGAGATCGGCCAATGATTGTCATAGAGGTTGAGCAGCGGGTCGGTAGCGGTCAGATCGATATTTGCATCCCAGTAAGAATCGATGGTACCGACATCCCGCCAGTAAGGCGCTTCGTCGGGACGACTGGTGACGCCGCTCAGTTCAAACGGATGAGCCACCGCGCAGCCTTGGCGCACGGCGCGCGGAATGATATCCTTGCCGAAGTCGTGGCTGGAGGTCGGATCGGCCATGTCTCTCGCCAGTTCGGCGTAAAGATATTTGGCGTTGAAGATATAAACACCCATACTCACCAGTGACACGTCGGGCTTGCCGTGCATCGCAGGCGGTTCCTCCGGTTTTTCGACAAAGTCGGTGATCTGCCATTGTTCATTCACCGCCATCACGCCAAACGCCCTGGCCTCCTCGCGGCTGACTTCGATGCATGCCACCGTGCATTCACGTCCCTTGGCAACATGATCGGACAGCATCAGCGCGTAGTTCATTTTATAGATGTGATCGCCGGCCAGCACGACCACAAAATCGGCACCGTAGCTGTCGAGAATGTCATGGTTTTGCGATACCGCGTCGGCGGTACCTCTATACCAGGTATCCTCGTCGATGCGCTGTTGGGCGGGAAGCAGATCGACGAATTCATTCATTTCGCTATTAAGAAAGGCCCAGCCGCGTTGCAGGTGCCGCAGCAAGCTGTGTGACTTGTACTGTGTGATAACGGCGATGCGCCGGATACCGGAATTAAGGCAGTTCGACAGGGCAAAATCGATAATGCGAAATTTGCCGCCGAAATATACCGCCGGCTTGGCGCGCCGGTCGGTCAGACCATGCAAACGGCTGCCGCGGCCTCCTGCTAAGACAAGAGCGATTGCCCGCTTGGGAAGGTCAAGTTGATACGCAAGTTCTTTGGATAGCATATATGTCCTTTCTATTTATTTATGACTCATCCAGCTCAAATTGTTCCGTAAACAGCTCTCGCATGACCAGTTTCGGTTTCCTGTCTACCGTGTACAGACCCCAGTGTTTCTCGGGCTCCATCGGATCGGGTGATCCCTTCCATGGCTCGTCAAAGGCTTCAAAAACGAAAGTGAGGATTCCGGCCGTGTCCGTCCAGTTCAACAGGTCGTGGATGTAAATGTTTTGCAGATCCTGCGAGGTATTGTGCGGCTGGATGCCGCGACCGTTTGAGTTGGTGGCCCAGCCGGCCTCGGAAATGATAACCGGCTTGTGCGGGTAGGCACGTACCACGCTTTCGTAGTTCTCACGCGTGTAGCCCAAAGCCTCGTGAATATGCTTGAACTCCCATACCGGATACGTGTGCACGGAAATGAAGTCAAGTTCTTCCGCCAAATCCCTCAGCTTGTATTGCCAAGGCACATAATTCTCGCAAAAGGTCACCGGCTGCTTGACGGCCTGCTTGACGCGCCTTACGTGCTCGATCATGCGGTGTATCGGAACGAAATGGTCAGTCCAGTCTACCGTGGACTCGTTGCCGACCGCGACAGAAAATACGATGTCCTCGTTCTGCCGTGCAAGGGCAATCAACCGCCCGATCTCCCTATCGTTCTCGGCCACACTGGTTTCGAGTTGCTCTTGGCTGTAAGTACCTCCCCATGGACAGCCAAAGTTGTTCATTTCCGGACCGAGGTAGGAACCCAGCATCACCTGAAAATCTAGCCCGTGACGCCTGATTGCTTCAAGAACTCGTTCCGCATGGGGGCTTGAGTCATAGAGACGAAGCAAACGAAAGTGCGGCTGAAGGATCAGCAAATCCTGGCGAATTTCATCGAACGACGGATATATCCTGTCGCCGGGACTTTGCCCGTGACGGTAGCCCGAGTAACAGATGGCCCGACCGGTCGGAAGCTTGAGTTTATGAGTCATGAAGTAGTCGGTTGGTGATAAATGTAAAGTGAGTGATCAATCATAACTAGTAGTGCGTTCCAGCAAAACCTTTACCGTTCGCGGTGAGCTTGTCGAACCGTTTTCTCTCGTTAAAACAAGCCTTCGACAAGCTCAGGCCGAACGGATTATTTATGAATGTTTTAATGAAACGCACTACTAGCCCACGTTAAACAAACTTTGGTCGCCCATCCTTGTCCCAAAGCCCCCAATAAGCACCCACATCGCCTTCTGCACCGACTTTCCAGGCTTCATCAAAAGCGGCAAAATAGAAAACCTCGATGTTGTCCTGACGCGCCCAATGCTGGGTATCAATGAAATAGCGCATCGCGCCTGCCACCGATGGCACTGCACCGTGGAACGCGCTACCCTTGTCAGGCCAGCCGGTTTCGCTGACGATGACCCGCTTTCCTGCCGCGACTGCAATGGTGCGACGAACCATGTTCTGCATATAGGCGATTGCCTCCTCGCGCGGGCATCCCTCCCAGAACGGATAACAATTGGTCAGTATCACATCGCACGCTGCCGTAATACGCGGATGCTTCTCGAACAGATAATAAGCATCAACGTAGCCAACCTGCACCCCGGGCAGCGCCAGTTTGACCCGCTCGATGGTGGCGAGCAGTTCATCCTCGGACATGTCCTCGCGCAACAGAACCTCATTGCCGATGGCGACGATGTCGGCATGGCCGGCCCGCGCCACCTCAATCACGCCGCTGATTTCGCGCTCGTTGATTTCGCGATCAGTGCCGAGCCAGGCTCCCACCAGCGTCCTGAGGCCAAGTTCATGGGCGATGCGCGGCGTCTGCTCATGACCGTCGGTGCACGAGAAGGTTCTTACCCAGCGCGTGTAGGGGCGAATGATTTCCAGCCGGGCACGGATCTGGTCAGCGTGTACTTGTGAGCCGGGTGACTGGCCTTCGAGGTAGGGGCTGAAACAGAAACCGTGCACACCGGCCTGCAATACCGTGGTGAATTCGCCGACCAGCGCCGCTTGCTGTTCCGGTGTCAATTGTGTCTGGAAAGCCGCATCGGTGGCCGTCCGGGTATTTGCGGACACCCACGCTGGCAGGTGTTGTGCATAGGGTGAGGCGCTCAGCACCCCGGCTAAAGCTTCGGTTTTATTTTCGGACATGATGGTCTCCTTAAATTCGTGCGATGCAGCCGCTACGAAGGGTTGTGGCTGAAGCTCGGGAACCGGCTCCAGTATTGAATTTGGGATAGGCTGAGGCTCGCGGGCACGGCGCTCTTGCAGTTCGCGGGTCATCCTGCTGACCATGTTCTCGTCGAGCTCATAGAACCACAACGCCGCGATGGCAATGAGCGCACCGATGGTGGGGATGATGCTCATCATCATCATGATGCCGTCGATCGTGCGCGCGCTCTGGGCCACGTTCGGCTGGTAACCGAAGTAAGCGAGCAACCAGCCGGTTCCGGCACCGCCGATGGCCCAACCGAATTTTTGCGCGAACGAGGCGGCGGAAAACACCAGGCCGGTAGCACGACGCCCGCATTTCCATTCTGAATAGTCGGCGGTATCGGCGTACATGGCCCACACCAGCGGAGCGGTGGGTGCCGCACACAGGCTGATCAGCGCATGCGCTCCCCACACCAAAGCGATGTTTGCGGGAGGTACAAAGTAGAAGCCAGCAGTCAGGATGGCCGTCAGCGCCATCGACACCATGTAAAAGTTACGCTTGCCAAAAATTTTCGACAATGGGGAAGTGACCATCACGCCGATGATGAACGCGATGGCACCGGTGGTCATCACCGGACCAAAGTAATCCTTGCCGCCGGGAACGACGTTCTCAAAATAGTAAATACTGACGGTGCCGCGAATATTGGCATAGGTAAGTGCCGCGATGCCGACAATGCACAATACCACCCAGGGTTTGTTGCGGAACAGATCCTTGACGTCCTCCTTGAGAGTGGACTGCTGTTTCTCTTCAGGCTGCACGCGCTCGCGTGTCATGGCGAAAGTAGCGAAGTACAGCAACACGGCAACGACCGAGTAGATGATCATCGTCATCTGCCAGCCGGTGGCGGAGTTCTCGTTCCCGCCGAAGTACTTGGCCATCGGGATGGCCGTATTCACGATAATGAACACCGGCAACAGTGCCATGACGAAACGGTAGGAACAGGCACTGGTTCGATCTTCCGAACTGGGCGTCAGCACACCGAGCAACGCCGAGTAAGGAATATTGATGGCCGAGTAAGCTACCATCATCAGGCTGAGCGTCACATAAGCATAAACGACCCGACCAGTGCCGCCGTAGGACGGAACCGTGAAAGTAAGAATCGCAGTAACGGCCATCGGAATTGCCATCCACACCAGATACGGACGGAAGCTCCCCCATCGGGTCTTGGTGCGGTCCGAAATGGCGCCAATGACCGGGTCGACAACGGCATCGCCGATGCGCGTGACCAACAGCATCGTCCCCATGGTGGCAGCTCCGAGAAGAAAAACATCGGTGTAATACTTGGCAATGAAAATTGAGAACATCTGCCAGAACAGGTTTGACGCCAGATCACCGAAGCCATAGCCAATCTTCTCGGTCACCGTGAGTTTGTGGACTTCAGTCGCCATGTTTGTCTCCGGCTTTTGCCTTCTTCTGGAACGGCAGCTTGCCCGGCCCGCGTGGTTTCGCCTCGCCGTAGCCACCGACTTTGTCGTAAACCCGCACATAATCAATCACCAACTCCGCCGGGAATTGGGTTTCCGGATTCGGATGCCCGGGAAAATTCCCTCCCACGGCAATGTTCATGATCAGATAGAAAGGCTGATCAAATGGCGCCGGCCATGGGTTCAGATCCGAATCCTTTCGTGCCTCCATCCCGACACCATCCTTGTTCTTGCTGCAACTCCACCAGAACGTCTGGGTGGCCCAGTGCACACCATCCACCAGCCAGCGAATCTCGCCCGGTTCCCACTCCACCGTGTAAACATGCCAATCGCTGACCAGACTTTCGTCGGGCAATTTATATACGTGCGTGACCAGGGAGCGCTTGGGATAGGTCGAACCGAAATGGACGGTACCCAGCACCTCGTGAGGTTTTTCGCCGACAATCTCCATTACATCAATTTCGCCGGACGCAGCCCAACCGCCGTAGCGGTCTTCCTGCGGCAACAGCCACAGCGCCGGCCACATCCCTTTGCCCCAGGGCACCTTGGCGCGGAATTCGAATTTGCCGTACAACTTGGTAAACAATGGCGTGCCATCGCGTTTGCGTGTCTTCAAGCGTGCCGAGGTATAACCGCAACCGTGCAGCGATTCCTTGACGGCACGGATGGTGAGCAGGCTGTCCTTGACGGACACGTTTTCCGGCTCGCGGGTGTAGTACTGTAATTCCTCGTTGCCCCAGCCGGGTATCCATTGATGGTGCTTGTAATCGAAGAAACCATTACCGATATCAAAATCCCATTTCGCCGGATCGATCGTCGTACCCTCAAATTCGTCATTCCAGACCATAACCCATTCGTCTGCCGGTTTCTTTTTTGCCATGAATTGTCTCCTCCTTATCAGATCAAGCGGCCATCGGCCCCGAACATCAGTGTCCACCCGGCGTCCGGGGCAATTCCCACGGTCTGGCCGGTTTCGCAATGGCTTGCTTTGGCGTCCACCTTGGCATGCAGCAACTCCCCGACTCCCTCGACTTGCAGATGCAGGATGGAAGAATCTCCGAGGTGTTCAGCCAGCACCACTGTCGCCGGGATGCCCTGCCCCTCCGGTGCCAGATGCAGATGCTCCGGGCGCAAACCTGCCCGCTGTACATCCTCCGGTGCTGCGCCGACCAAGGTTTGCCAAAGGGTGCGATGGGGCGCTGAAGCATTTCCGGCAGGAGGCCGGTCAATTAAATTAATGCGTGGCGCGCCTATGAAAGTGGCTACGAATTCGTTGGCCGGACGGTTGTAAAGGTCCATCGGGGCGCCCAACTGCTCGATATGCCCCTTGTTGAAAACGGCAATGCGGTTTCCCAAAGTCAACGCCTCAACTTGATCGTGGGTGACATAGATCATCGTTGTACCCAGTTCCTTGTGCAGTCTGGACAACTCGCTGCGCATGTTCACGCGCAACGCGGCATCAAGGTTGGACAGCGGCTCGTCAAACAGGAATACTTTCGGATTGCGCACAATTGCGCGGCCGATGGCAACGCGCTGGCGCTGGCCGCCCGACAGTTCCTTGGGATAGCGGCCAAGCAATTCGGTTATTCGCAGAACCCCGGCGGCGCGTCCTACCTGTTCATCGCGGAGCTTTCGGGCTACTCCCGCCATCTTCAATGCAAAACCCATGTTCTCGGCTACTGTCATGTGCGGATACAGGGCGTAACTCTGGAATACCATCGCCGCACCGCGATCAGAGGGCCGCAGATCATTGGCTCGCACCCCGTCAATCAACAGGTCGCCTTTGGAGATGGTCTCCAGCCCGGCAATCATGCGCAGCATGGTCGATTTACCGCAACCGGAGGGACCGACGAAAACCATGAACTCGCCGTCATGCACCTCTAAATCAATGCCCTTGATGATGTCGACAGTACCAAAACTCTTGCGGATACCGCGCAAAGAAACTTGTCCCATTTCATGCACTCCTTGCCAACAATTCGGCCTGAATTCGCTCTGCCTTGTTACGCTGCATCAGTTTGCGATACCACCGTGCGCTATCCTTGAGCGTGCGCTGCTGGGTAGAATAATCAACGTGAATGATGCCGAAGCGCTTTTCGTAGCCGGAAGCCCATTCAAAGTTATCCAGCAGGCTCCACACCATGTATCCCTCTATGCGCACACCTTGGGCCATGGCAGCGCCAACTGCGTCGATGTGGCGGGCGATGAAGTCAACGCGCCGGGTATCGTGGATTTGCCCTTCGGTCATGGCGTCCTTGAAAGCAGCGCCGTTTTCGGTCACATAAATCGGGGGAAGCACATAGTCGCGATTCAAGCGCAACAGTAGTTCGGTGAGTCCTTCGGGGTAAATTTCCCAGCCCATATCGGTGAAAGGAAGACCGCCTTTGTGAACATCCCAATGGCCGCTCGCACTGACAACCTTGCGCGAATAGTAGTTGACACCAAGGAAGTCCATCGGCGTCGCGATGTCGCGCAAATCTCCGTCCTTGACCTTGGGTGCATCATTGTCCAGGTAAGCAAGCACATCTGCGGGATAGCCTTTGTTGAACAGAGGATCCATATACCAGCGCACCAGTTTCCCATCCTTGAGCTGCGCGAACGCCTTGTCCTCCGGCGTATCCGTTGCCGGTACCACGGGCGAGAGGTTAAGGACGATGCCGAGCTTGCTCTTGCAGCCCTGGGCCCGCAGCGCCTGCACCGCCAGTCCATGACTGAGCAGCAGATGGTGCGACACTCGCATGGCAATCGCACGATTTTTTATCCCCGGCGCGAATTCACCGGTCTCGTGCCCGAGAGTCGCCATGACCCAGGGTTCATTGTGGGTGGTAATCGCCGCAACACGGTCCCCCATGCGCTGCGCGACATGGCAGGCATATTCGACAAAGCGATGAACCGTATCGCGGTTTGCCCAGCCGCCTTTGGCCTGCAATTCTGCGGGCAGATCCCAGTGGTTAAGGGTCAAGTAGGGTTTGATGCCGCGCTCCAGCAGGCCATCCACGATACGCTCGTAAAATGCCAGCCCTTGCTCGTTCCAGGCACCGGCGCCACCGGGGCGAACACGCGGCCAGGAAACCGAGAACCGGTAAGCGTCGACTCCGAGGTTGGCGATCAGATTCAAATCTGTGGCCCAGCGGTGGTAATGGTCACAGGCCACATCGCCGTTGCTGTGATCTGCGATGGTATTGGGAACCCGGCAGAATTCGTCCCAGATCGACGGCCCCTTGCCGTCTTCGCTGGCAGCACCTTCAATCTGGAAGGAACTGGTCGCTACGCCCCAAACGAAGTCTGCAGGAAACGTGAAACTTGAGTTGGGTTCAGCGATCATGTCCATTGAAGTCTCTGTTTGTTATTGTGTTATTCATTTGACAGCCCCTGTGGTCAAACCCGAAATCAGTTGCCGCGATGAAAGCACGAACAGCACCACCAAAGGCAACGTGGCAATCGCGGAGCCGGTCATCAACGCGCCCCATTCGGTATTCACCGGACTTTGCAAACTGCGCAACGCAAGGGGTAGCGT
>CAIQPV010000684.1 GCA_903873725.1 uncultured Nitrosomonadales bacterium | reverse complement strand
CAACAAGTTCTTTACCATTTTTATCACCTAAATTGACAAATGGAGATGATTTGGCTTGATTTCGAAGTGATTCAAGTTTTACAGAACAAAGACATCCAACTTCACTGTTGGGTGGCACTTGATAATAAATCGTCAGATTACCTTCTGCTGCCTCGTGGAATATGTCATCCACAGTGCATTCGTATTGCTCAAAAACTTCGTTAAAACTGAGCTCTGGTCGCTTCGATATAAACTTCTTTTTTTCCACGCTATTCCCCAAGTAAGTCCACGGCAACATAACACCGCTATTATCATGGGCACAATTGTATTACTGCTTGCATCGTTTGGCGATGCTTGGGAGGCGGGAAATTAAGCGGCTTTGAAGGGGATTACTTTGGCGCCTTTTGCCAGGCTATCTAAATAGTCAGCCCAGTGCTGCATCATACGTTTGCGTTCTGGCAGATATTCAGCATAGTTATATGCAGCTCTAACCCCATCTCTTTCAGCATGAGCTAGTTGCCGCTCAATTGCGTCACGATTGAATCCCTGTTCGTTCAATAAGGTAGATGCCATTGATCTAAATCCGTGCCCCGTCATTTCTTCTGAGGTATAACCCATTCGCCTTAATGCGCCTAGAATCGTGTTCTCACTCATTGATCGAAGAGTAGTGCGTTCACAAGGAAAAACATACTTCCCCGAGCCTGTTAGGGGTTGAATCTCACGCAGGATAGCCACAGATTGAGTTGATAGTGGAACAATGTGAACGGCATTCATTTTCATCTTGATAGCTGGAATACGCCACTCGGACTTATCGAAATCGATTTCTGACCATTCAGCCTTTCGAAGCTCAACTGGCCGAACGAATACCAGAGGTGCAAAACGAAGAGCGCAGCGAGTTACAAATGACCCCTTAAATTCTTCAATATCTCTCATCAATTGGCCTATGGCCTTGGGTTCAATTATTGACGCGTGATGTTTTTCTTTTGTGGGTGGCAATGCTCCACGAAGGTCGGCTGCTGGATCTCGCAGTGCTCGTCCCGTTGCAATGGCGTAACGAAATACGCTACTGCAATTGTTTAGAGCTCGATGAGCTGTTTCCAAGACGCCACGCTTTTGAATGCGCCTTACCGTTTCGAGAAGCTCAGGCGCAGTAATTTCACCAACCGGACGAGTGCCTAGCCAAGGGAAGATATCAGCCTCTAGTCGGCGGATAATTTTGCTCGAATGATTTTCTTTCCAATTGTGTGCATGGCTGGAAAACCATTCACGGGCAACGTGTTCAAAACTGTTTTCAGTTATTGCAACTACTGCTGCCTTTTGTGACTTCTTAACATCACTTGGATCAGCACCATTAGAAAGGATTTTACGAGCTGCATCACGACGTTCCCTTGCTTCTAATAGACTAACTTCTGGATAAATTCCAATTGCCAGCGTTTTTCTCTTGCCAGCAAAACGGTAATCAAGCCGCCAATATTTTGAACCGTTGGGCTGAATTAGCAGGTACATACCGCCGCCGTCAGCTAGTTTTTGGGGTTTGTCTGTAGCTTTCGCCCCTTTGACTTCTATTGCAGTTAGTGCCATAACCACCCCCAATTGACGGTATCAGTGATGGTTAGCATCTTACATACCGTCAGATATACCGTCAATAGTTGGGGATTGTAACGAACTATACGGGAACACTTGGAAAATAAAAAACCCGCAAACTCATTAAGTTATGCGGGTATTGGCACTTCTTGGGAACACATGGAACTTCACGATGGTGGCTCGGGGCGGAATCGAACCACCGACACAAGGATTTTCAGTCCTCTGCTCTACCGACTGAGCTACCGAGCCACGCGAAGTCGCGCATTATAGCGGCAATAGAGATTTATGCAAATGCCGGGGTTGCTCTTATTTGCCAGAAATGTCGAAATAATCCACTCAGCGAGTTTCGGGTAGAATAGTGGGTATTCATTTTCAAACTCGCTAAGGGCCAAGCCATGTACATGATCGCACCCAGTATTCTTTCCGCCAATTTCGCCAAGCTGGGCGAGGAAGTTGATAACGTGCTCGCTTCCGGCGCGGACATTGTGCACTTCGACGTGATGGACAATCATTACGTGCCGAACCTGACCATCGGCCCCTTGATATGCGAGGCACTGCGCAAGCACGGCGTCACCGCACCGATCGATGCGCACCTGATGGTCAAACCGGTGGATCGCATCATTCCGGATTTTGCCAAGGCGGGTGCTACCTATATCACCTTTCACCCGGAAGCATCCGAGCACATCGACCGCACCATCGGACTGATTAAAGAAAGTGGTTGCAAGGCCGGGCTGGTATTCAATCCCGCCACACCGCTGGATGTTCTGGAATACACACTGCCCAAGCTGGACATGGTTCTGCTGATGTCGGTTAACCCCGGATTCGGAGGGCAGAAATTCATCCCTTTCGTGCTGGATAAGGCGCGCAAAGTGCGCAAGATGATAGATGCCGGAGGGTACAACTGCCGCCTGGAGATTGATGGTGGTGTCAGTCCGGCCAATATCAGGGAAGTTGCTGAAGCCGGCGTGGATACATTCGTCGCCGGTTCTGCTGTATTCGGCAAAAGAAATGAGCAAGACAAGAACCGCTACGACACCGTCATCGGTGAGTTGCGCGCCGAGTTGGCCAAAGTCGGCAAATAATGGCTCAAGCACATTTCCCGTTAAGCATTTCGGCGATCCTGATCGATCTGGATGGTACGCTGCTGCACACCGCACCGGAACTGGCGGAAGCAGCCAACCGTTTGTTGATCGACATGGGACGTCCTGCCGTGTCGCAGGATTTGCTGATGAGCTATATCGGCAATGGGATCAGTTGGCTGGTGAAGCGCGCACTGACCGGCGACATGCACGCGGAGCCGGATGCGGCTTTGTACGATAAAGCCTTGCCAATCTTCGAAAATCACTACTCGGAATTGTTGTTGAGGAGCAAACCCTTCGCGGGGGTGACTGCAGGCCTGGATGCCATGAAAATCGCGGGCTATCGCCTGGGTTGCATTACCAACAAGGTGGCACGCTACACGGAACCTCTACTGAAAGGCATCGGTCTGGATAGTTATTTCGAGATCGTGCTGTCCGGTGATTCCTTACCGGAAAAGAAACCTCATCCCATGCCGCTGTTGCATGCCGCAAAATTCTTCGGTGTTCCGGTTGAACAAGTACTATTGATCGGCGATTCGCTTAACGATGCCCTTGCGGCGCGTGCTGCGGGCTGTCCGGTATTCTGCGTTCCTTACGGTTATAATCACGGCGAACCGGTGGACGGGCTGGATGTGGACGCGGTAATCGCAGACCTCCCCGCCGCTTTGAAACTCATCACACGTATTTGATATGAAATTGAACAACCTCCTGTACCGGAAAGAATCTGCCAGTTGGCGATGGTGCTGATGCATTTGTAGGTTGGGTTAGCGGCTTCATGCGTAACCCAACATTGCACGGCAACAATATACGTTGGGTTACGCAAAAAACGCTAACCCAACCTACAAAAACTGGGAGGTTTTTTCATGTTGTACCCGATCACCGAACAAGAATTTAATGCGCTCGCCGGGCAAGGTTATAACCGCATCCCGCTGGCTGTCGAAACCTTTGCCGACCTCGACACGCCGCTATCGCTGTATCTCAAGCTTGCCAACAAACCGTATTCCTATTTGCTGGAATCGGTACAGGGCGGCGAACGCTTCGGTCGTTATTCTTTCATCGGCCTGCCCGCCGACACGCGCATCACAGTGCGGGGCAAACTTGTTACGGTAATCCAGCCGTCCGTCGAAACCACACATAACGCAGACAATCCGCTGGACTT
>CAIQPV010000683.1 GCA_903873725.1 uncultured Nitrosomonadales bacterium | reverse complement strand
GGCAGTAATGCGGTATTGATTGCCAAGCGCTTTTTATAACCGTCATTCTCGCGCGGAGTAGTGTGGGAACGATAAATCATCCGGGTTCAACATCCGGCTCACAAATCTCAATTTCCGAATCGCACCCTGTCCCCGCAGCAATACGAGTGGCAAAGAAGGCTCCCATCCATCGTCTGAAAAACCGGGGAATCACGTGTGAATAATAATCCGGACGTACCACCATGCCACAGGCATAGCAACTACTCTCCTCCTGCCACATCAGCGCACGGCACCGTCCCTTGAACTGCAACAAAAACAGGCAGGCAACAGGACAAGGTTCCGCCGCGCAGCAAACACCGCACCGGTTGCATGGCGCACCAACGCACGGCTTGGCTGGTGCCAACTCATGTAATTCGATGGTTTGAATCTGCCTGGCTGCCATTTTCGCCGGATCAAAATCAAACATGCCTATGAATAATTCGTATGAGGCGGCACCAACAGACAGCTTCCCCCTTTGAAAAAGGGGGACTGAGGGGGATTTACGCGTGTCAAATCCCCCTTGCCCCCTTTTAAGGGGGTAACAACAGCGTCCTGAAAATAGTTCATAGGCATATACGGTAATGTAAAGTTCGCATGTCTGGAAGCAAGTATGACTGAAGAAGCTGTGAAGGGCGATTTCTGATGTGTGGTTTGGTTGGGTTTCTGGGAGGCATTGTTGGTGCAGCCAGTAATAAGTCATTGCTGCGCCGTATGGCGGTACACTTATTCATCGCGGACCGGATGATGAGGGGCTATGGTGCGATAGTGAGCGCAATATTGGCCTTGGACATCGACGCTTATCTATCCACTGCCAAATGCTTGTGACAGGCATAACAATATGGCGCGATCGCTGTAACATGCGCCATTTAGATGGATTAATTTGGCGCATAAAGGGTGTTGCGTGCCAGATAAAATGGCGCGATACTGTGTTTCGCGCCAAAATAATAAGTAAGTGCTATGCCAAAAATTGTTCCGCTTCTTGAGCTTGACCAAATCGTTGACCTGATCGCCCAATATCCAGATGGCATTGGTATAGAGGGGATTACGCAGAGACTTGGCACAAGTTGGACGCGTCGCACGTTACAACGTCGCTTGGCCTCTCTGATCTATCAAAAACGAATTATCAGCGAAGGTATGGGGCGTGGGTTACGCTATCGCAATGTGTCTCGGATTATCGATGCGTCTATCATTGAGCAAGTTCGGGCGGCAGATCAAATCACTGGCGAGGCTTGCGTTCTTATCTCCCCCGAAGGCGAGGAGATCAAAGCCTATGTTCGTCAAGCGCGCCACCAACGCAAACCGGTAAGTTACAAAAAAGAGTTTCTTGAGCAATATCAGCCTAACGTAACTGCGTATCTTCCTGAGTCTTTGCGTACCCAACTGCATAACTTGGGCCGCTCACCTGCCGAGCAAACACCAGCGGGCACCTTTGCACGCGACATTCTGAATCGCTTGCTTATCGATCTTTCATGGGCTTCATCAAAGCTGGAAGGGAACACCTATAGCCGCCTCGACACCGAGCGGCTAATCGAATTCGGCCAAGCAGCAGAAGGTAAGGATGCGCTGGAAACCCAGATGATCCTGAACCACAAATCTGCTATCGAATATTTGGTGCGAGATACAGAGCAAGCAGGTGTCTCCCCTGAAACTATCATCGCTTTGCACGCCTTTCTTTCCGATGGCCTGATGCGCGATCCGCTTACTTGTGGCCGTATTCGCAACCGCCCGGTTGAAATCGGCGGCAGCGTCTATCTGCCGCTTGCCATGCCACAACGCCTGGAAGAGCTGTTTGGCATCGTGATCAACATGGCTGCGGAAATCAATGATCCTTTCGAGCAGTCTTTTTTCCTGATGGTGCATTTGCCTTACCTGCAACCCTTCGAGGACGTGAACAAGCGCGTCTCGCGCCTAGCCGCCAATATCCCACTCATTCAGTATAATCTGTGTCCGCTTTCGTTCATCGACGTGCCGCAGCAGGCCTATGTGGATGCAGTGCTGGGCGTGTATGAGCTCATGCGCATCGAACTGTTGCGTGATGTATTTGTTTGGGCATATGAGCGCTCCTGCCAGCAATATGTTGCCGTGCAACAGCAACTGGCTCCGCCGGACACCTTCCGCCTGCGTTACCGCAATGAACTGACTGAGGCTGTACGCGCCGTTGTTCGCGGTGGTCTGCACGGTAGCGAAACAGCGATACGATCCATCATGCCCGAGACAGTGACACAGGAGGATCAGTCGCACTTTGTCTCACTGGCAGTGATGGAATTCAGGACATTACATGCTGGCAACGCTATACGCTTTGGCTTGCGTCCGTTGGAATTCGCCGCATGGCGGGAAAAAAATACCGAGGGTGGCTGATTTATATGGGCTATGGTGGCAGATTGATCATGAATATGTTGACGGAGGTTTGACAGGATGTGCGGGTTAGCAGGGTTTGTTGGCAGCTCTGATTCGTCGTCGTGCGCTGAATGGCCGAGTTCATTGCTGCGGATGGGAGATACCATTCGCCATCGCGGGCCGGATGATTCGGGGCTGTGGATTGATGAGCATGCGGGTGTGGGGTTGGTGCACCGGCGGCTGTCTATCCTGGATTTATCCCCTGCGGGCCATCAACCGATGGTGTCGGCAAGTGGTCGGTATGTGGTTGCGTTTAATGGGGAGATTTATAATCATCTGAGGTTGCGTGAGGAACTGGAAGCTTTCACCCCCACCCTAGCCCTCCCCCAAAATGGGAGAGGAGATGAAATTCAGTGGCGGGGGCATTCGGATACAGAGACGTTGCTGGCGGGGATTGAGGCCTGGGGGTTGGAAGCTACGCTCAAGAAATCAATTGGCATGTTTGCTATTGCATTGTGGGATCGGGAAACATGCAAGCTGATTTTGGCTCGGGATCGGATGGGCGAGAAGCCGCTGTATTACGGTTGGCAGGGCAGAGGTAACCAGCGGGTATTTTTGTTTGGCTCGGAGCTCAAAGCATTAAAAGCGCATCCTGCCTTTTCTGCCGAAATTGATCGGGGTGCATTGTGCCTATTGTTACGGCATAATTACATCCCGGCTCCGTATTCTATTTTTCAGGGCATAGCCAAACTTGAACCGGGCAGTTTGTTGTCGATTTCGTTGGGGCAAACTGAGCCAAAGATCTGGAAATATTGGGATGCGATTGAAGTGGCGCGTTCGGGTATCGCCCATCCCTTTGCAGGCTCTGCGGAACAAGCGGTGGATGATTTGGAAGCGTTGGCCAAAGATGCAGTGCACCAGCAAATGATGGCTGATGTGCCGTTGGGTGCATTTTTGTCGGGGGGAGTCGATTCCAGTACGGTGGTGGCGTTGATGCAGGCGCGGTCAATATTTTCGCACTGCTTCCGCCTGTCTACCGCAATCCT